>CAXNGJ010000245.1:0-3004 GCA_964201895.1 Terrimicrobiaceae bacterium | reverse complement strand
TTAGAATGACAAGAGTCTTATTCACACTTCACTTTCAAAGGAAGAGCGGTAGCTTCATTGCGTGCATTCTATTGCCAAGCCAATTCTCATCATTGCTGGGATAATATTTGTCCTCTGCGCGGCGGCGGTTCTCTGTCTGAATATATATCTCCAATCAGCAGGTGTTCAGCTTAAATTGCGCCAAGCTGTTTACCGCGCAACAGGGTTCGAGCCTGTGATCAGCCAGACATATTACACCCCGTGGTCGGGCCTCACAGTGTCGGAAATCAAAATCCCGCAAGCTGACAATGCAAAAAAGCCGCTGCTTGCGGTGCGTTCCATGAAGTGCCGCGTGAGCCTTGCGGCGCTTTTGCAAGGGCGGGTGTTGATCAAGGATATTACTTTCGAGCAACCATCGCTTCTGGTTGTTCAAGGCCAGAGCGGAGTGTGGCCTGGCGAATCGTCCCTTCCATTCCAGGATTTGGATAAAAAGCCCACTGTGACTCGCCAACCAGCCAAGGATGCCGAAACGGCAAAAAAGCCAACTCCCGTCGCCACACCAACTCCCCATCAAGCCCCCCACCCTGCAGTTCCTACCGCGCATCCCGAAGAGGAGATACCAGTGCGTGCGACGCCTCTGCTTTTCGAAAACATCCGGATTCATGAAGGCCAGGCATTTTTTTACCCTACGCAAGGACGCCCGATCCGCTTGGAAGGGTGCACAGCAGAGGCCAAGGTTTCGCCGAATGGTTCGGCCACGGGAGTTTTCCGCATCAAAAGTGCCGCCTTTGCAGAAATCGCACGCTGCTCGGACATCACAGGCAAATTCGAATATCACGACGGCCAACTCAAAATCACGGACATTCAGGCCGTCTGGGCACAAGGGGTGGTGAGGGGATCTTTGGAGATTTTGAAAACGCCGGGACCATTCTTCACAGCCTCTCTGACCGCCGACAATGTCTCACTCCAGAAACTCGCCGCAGATGCGGGCTTCACCACAGAGGGAACGCAGGGATTTCTCTTCGCAAAAACAAGCCTCCAAGGTATTCCCGGCCAGCCCGAGTCATTCACCGGCGAGGCATCAGCCAACCTCACCGAAGCACGCATGCAACCGATCGATCCCTTGCGCCAACTCGGAGAACTCCTCCGCATCAATGAGCTTCGCGTACTCGAACTTCGCAATGCCGAGACAGCTCTCACCATCCGCGATGGAAAAATCCTCGTCGATCGACTCGATCTCGAATCCACCAACCTCCTCATGGACGCCAGTGGCGAGGCCCGCTTCGACGGATCCCTCGACCTCGACGCCCGTTTTCATGTGACTCAGAAACTTCTCAAGGACTCCCTGGGATTCATCGGATCGAAATTCCAACCCTCCGACCGGGAAGGTTATGCGAACATGCCGTTTTCGATCACCGGCACCATGTCGCGTCCGAAAAGCGATCTCCTCGACAAATTGGTCGGTGTGCGTCTCGGCGATGATGTGGGAGGACTTTTAAAAAACCTGCTCCGCATGCCAAAGAAGGAGAAAAAGAAAAAAGAAAGCAAACCCGCCGCTACTCCCGCGCCGACCAACTGACACCCCTATGCGAATCATTGCAGGCAGCGCAGGCGGTCGTCCGCTCAAAGCCCCTCCCGATGGACTCCGACCCACGATGGACCGCGTCCGAGCAGCCATCTTTTCCAGCCTCGGCGAACGCATTCCCGGCGCCCGCGTGCTCGACCTCTTTGCGGGCTCCGGCGGCATGGGAATCGAAGCCCTGAGCAGAGGCGCAGATTCCGCCGTTTTCGTTGATGAAAACGACCATTGTGTGCGGTGCATCCGCGAGAATCTCCGCATGGCCCAAGTCGAAGCCGTCGTGCAGACGATGGATGCCTACCGCTTCCTCGACCTCTATGCCGAGGAGGCTTCTTTCGATCTCATTTTTGCAGATCCTCCGTATTCGAAAAAGCAAAGCGATACCGACCACTCGGCGCTGCTGGCAGCCTCTCTCAAACTCGCCGCCGCGCTCAAGCCCGACGGGCTCTTTGTTCTGGAGAAACAATCCGGCGGACCTGCCGTTGCAGAGACCGTTTTTGAAATCCTGCGCTGCAAGCGCTACGGGGGAAGCGAAGTCCTCTACCTCGCCAAAAAATGATTGGTCCGATACGCCTCCTCTACAACATCATTTTTCCCATTGCAGTCCTGTTGATGCTTCCTGGCTTTCTGGTGCGAATGATCCGCCGGGGAAAATACCGCCACAAATTCGGCCAGCGGTTCGGCATCTACTCGCCCGGCGTTCGCGAAAAAATTGCTGGCACCGGTCGCGTGTGGGTCCATGCCGTAAGCGTCGGGGAAGTGAATGTCGCCCTCAAGCTCATCCAAGCCCTGCGCGACACAGACTCCTCGCTCGCATTCGTTCTCTCCACCACCACCTCGACTGGTTTCAAGCTCGCCGCCTCGCGCAAATCCACATGGCTGGAACCAATCTACAATCCGCTCGACTTCCTCCCCGTCGCGCGCCGCGCGGTGCATCTCATTAAACCAAGAGCCCTCATTCTTGTGGAAGCCGAAGTCTGGCCCAATGTCGTCTGCGAGGCCCGCCGCCTCGGCGCTAGAGCCGTCCTGGTGAATGCCCGCCTCTCGACGCGCTCGGAGAAACGCTTCCGCGCCGCTCGGATGATCGCCGCACCAGTTTTCAATCAACTCGACACACTCTGCCTGCAGGAACCGGAAGATGTCGCGCGCTGGACATCCCTCGGAGTGAAGCGGGAAAAACTTCATGTCACCGGCAGCATCAAATTTGACGATTCAGCCAACGCCCCCCGGCCCGTGCGAAATTTCCGCCCCGTGCTGGATTCCCTCGGCGTTGCGGCGAATGCCCCTGTTCTGCTTGGGGGCAGCACCTTCGACGGTGAGGAGGAAATTCTGGCGCGTGTCTTTTTGGAGCTCCGAAAATCCAGGCCAGACCTGTTTCTGATCCTCGTGCCTCGACACCAGGAACGCGGCGACTCGGTGGCCAACCAGATGGAGCGTCTGGGACTT
>CAXNGJ010000244.1:0-3017 GCA_964201895.1 Terrimicrobiaceae bacterium | reverse complement strand
GGGATCCTTTTGGACCTCGCGGGAGAGGTTGGAAATATCGGCGCTTGGTATGTAGGGGAGGTTGGCTGCGATGACGGCGAAGGTATCTGAAACGGCTGCGAGGAGGTCGGATTGGAAGAAAGCGATGCGCGCGCCGATTTGGTGGCGGGCGGCATTTTCTTGTGCCAGCGAGAGGGCAGCGGGCGAGAGGTCGCAGGCGGAGACTTTGGAGGCGGGCAGGGCGATGGCCAGGCTGATGGCAATCACACCGCTGCCAGTGCCCACGTCCAGGATGCTTGCCGCGTCGGGTGAGCATTTGAGGATGAGTTCCACCAGTTGCTCGGTCTCGGGACGCGGAATGAGTCCCCGTGGGTCGCAGGTAAAAAGGTGGCCGCAGAATTCCGCTGTGCCGAGGAGGTGCTGGAGGGGGATGCCCTCGGAGCGGCGCTTGACCAAGTCTCGGAGCGGCGCGCGTTCTTTTTCGCCGAGCGGACGCTCGAACTCCATGTAGAGGTCGATGCGTTTTTTTTTGCCGAGAACATGGGCGAGGAGATACTCGGCATTGAGGCGCGGGCTTTCCACGCCTTGTTTATCCAAGTAGGAGGTCGCCGCGTTGAGGACTTCAAGCGTGGTCATCAAGGAAGCGGGATGCCCCCGAAATCAGCAGTATTAATCACAATCGAGCGCAAGGGCAGGTGCGAGAAAGAGCAACCGAAGGTTGGCCCGAAGGGTGAGCGAGCGGGAGCGAGTGCGTTAAAGGACACGGAGAGCACGGAGGATTAGGAGTCGGCAACAGCATGGGAATTCCTCACATTCTGTCAAAAAAACCGTTTTCGTGATGCATGCACTACTCGGGACTTTTGGCCTCGAGGGCTTTGACGCGATTGTAGAGTTTGCGAATGTTTTTCAGCAGAGCGTAATTTTCTTTGTATTCGCGTATGGGTTGGGCCGGTGCGCCGAACATGATTGTTTTTGGCGGCACGTTTTTAGCCAGTCCGGACATGGCACCAATCATGACTTGATCGCCGATCTCGATGTGTCCACTGAGGCCGACCTTGCCAGCGAGTGTGACATAATTTCCGATGCGGGTGCTGCCGGAGATGCCGACTTGGGCGCAGAGGATGCAATGTTCGCCAATCGTCACGTTGTGGCCGATCTGGACGAGGTTGTCGATTTTCGTACCGCGTTGAATCCATGTGCGACCAAAACGAGCCCTGTCCACGGCGGAGTTGGCTCCGATTTCGACATCGTCGTCGATCTGCACGGTGCCGGTCTGTGGGATTTTCTGCTGTTTTCCATCGCGGAACTCATAGCCAAAGCCATCGGCTCCTACCATCACTCCACAATGAAGAATTACGCGGCTGCCTATGAGGCAACGCTCACGGACTGTTACATTTGGGTGAAGATGGCAGTTTTCGCCCAATGTGCTTTGTTGTCCGATAAAACACTGGGCTTCAATGACAGATCGGGGGCCGATTTTGGCTCCTGATTCGATGACCACATGGGCACCTATCGAGCAACCCTCGCCGATTTCCGCATCCGGCGAAATGACCGCAGTCGGATGAATGCCCGGCGGTCGAACGATGGGTTGCGGGGTGAAAAGTGGCAGAATTTGTGCAAAGGCCGCTGCCGGATCTGCCACAAAAAGGCAGTGAAATGGAAGTTCCTCCGTAAATGATTCAGGAAGAAGGACCGCTGTGGCGCGAGTTTTTCTCAGCGCATTGATGTATTTGGGATTTCCGAAAAAGGAGATGTCGCCTGGGTTGGCATCAGCCAAGGAGGCCACATTTGAGATCTCGACATCCCCCGCCTCCGGAGCGAGCCGGGCGTTCACACGCCCGGCGAGTTCACGGAGAGTCATTCGGGTTTCTTGGATGCTGCTGCCTTGCCGGCGTCTTTGTTCAGCGTGTCGATGATGTCTTTGCTGAAATCGAGGTTTGGAGCGGAGAAGAGGACGACGGGAACTTGGCCCATGCTCATGCCGGATTTGTCGAGAACGATGTCGTAGGCTGCGCTTTTGACTTTGTCGTTAACGATCTTCATGATGTCGTCAATGATGTCTTTGCGCATGCGAACGAACTGCTCCTGCAGTTGGCGTTCACGGGTGCCACGGAATTCTGCGATTTCACGATCGAGGTTGCGGGCTTCGGCGACTTTTTCATCGCGCGATTTGGCGGCCTTTTCCTTGGCGTCTTTGCTGAGTTCAGGTTTTTCGAGGTCAGCGTTGGTTTTGTTGATTTCTTCCATCGCCTTCTTGAGGGTTTCGAGGCGGTCATCGAGTTCTTTTTTCGCAGCGGCGCGGGATTCGTTGAGTTTCGCCTCGGCATCCTTGGTGCGGTAGTATTGGGTGAAAACAGCATTCATATCGAGAATGCCGACCTTCATCTGGGCGTTGGCGGATGGCGCGAACGCGAGCACGGCGGTGGTGAGAATAGCTGCTGAGAGTAGTGGTTTGAACATTGTGGTTTGTATTTTGGTTATTGGGTTAAAAAGAACGCCCGTGGGTAAATGGCACGGGAGCCTGGTTTAGTCAAGGTCGCAGAATGACTGAAACCTTGTTTTTAGAATTGGTATCCGATGTTGAAGTTGAATTTTCCGGGAGGGCCGTTCCAGCTATCATAGATAACCGGTATGCCATAATCGACGCGGATCGGGCCGATTGGCAGGTCGAGTCGGAGGCCCAAGCCGACGTCCACATTGGCGCCTGAGCTTCCGAAATCGTAGGCATCCGGGTTCACGAAACCGGCGTCCGTGAAGACCGCGCCGCGCACGCGGCTGATGATGGGGAAGGTGAGTTCCAGAGTCACATAAGCCAGCGAGTTGCCGCCGATCGGGTTGTCGTCCACATCCACAGGGCCGACCTCGCGGAAGTTGAAGCCGCGCATGTTGTTGGCGCCGCCCAAGTAGAGGCGGTCGAAAATTGGAACTCCGTTTCCATAGCCATCGTCTTCATTGGATTCGCCGCCACCCCATCCATCGACCACAGCGAGTTGGCCTTTGGTCATGAAAATCATATCCCACGGTAGGGTGAAGTATTT
>CAXNGJ010000243.1:0-3017 GCA_964201895.1 Terrimicrobiaceae bacterium | reverse complement strand
CCATCCTTGTGGCTGGAGTCAACGGAACCGGTAAGACGACCTCCTGCGCCAAGCTAGCGAACTGGCTGAAATCCCAAAACCACTCGTGCCTCCTCGTTGCCGCAGACACCTTCCGCGCGGCGGCCATCGAGCAACTCTGCGCATGGGGCGCCAAACTCGGGATTGAAGTCATGCGAAGCCAATATCAAGGCGACGCCGCAGCGCTCTGCCACGATGCTTGGAACAGCGCCCGTCGCCGCAATATCGAGTTCCTCCTCTGCGACACCGCAGGTCGCCTCCACACGAAAAGCAACCTCATGCAGGAGCTCGCCAAAGTGGTCCGAACCCTCGGCAAGCAAGACCCCACCGCTCCCCATGAGAAATGGATCGTCCTGGACGCCACCACTGGTTCAAACGCTCTCGTCCAAGCCCGCGAGTTCCACAAAGCCATCGGCCTCACCGGCGTGATTCTCACCAAGCTCGACGGCAGCGGCAAAGGAGGCATCGCCATCGCTATCCAGCATGAACTCGGTATCCCCACCCGCTTCATCGGCACAGGAGAAAAGGAAACCGATTTTGCACCATTCGACAGCGAGAAGTTCGTGGATTCGCTGCTCTGAATCAGGATTCTCCCGCCATGGCATGTCCGGCGATCCACCCGGTGGTCCACGCCGCTTGAAAATTGAACCCCCCCGTGATGCCATCGATGTCGAGCGCTTCGCCGGCGAAGTGAAGCCCCGGGACGATGCGGCTTCCCATGGTTTTGAAGTCCACTTCTGGCAAGGGAATGCCTCCACATGTGACGAATTCCTCTTTGTTTGTGCTTTTTCCTCGAACCAGAAATTCGGTGGATGTCAGAAGGGTTGCTAAATTGAGAGCCTCGGCTCGTGACAAGCGGGCCCATTTCGTGTCCGGCATGATGCCGGATTGAATGACCAAAGATTCCCAGAGGCGTGCTGGAAGGGGATTCCAGCGGGTGCGGAGGATTGTTTGACCTCCAGAACTCTCGCGGCGGGCCTGAAGCTCCTCAACAAGGGAATCCCGGTTTTTTTCAGGGAGCCAATTGATCCGGAGAGGAAATTCATAACGGAGGCCGTGAAGCTCCCTTGCACCCCACGCGGAAAGTCGGAGGACGACTGGACCACTGAGACCGGTGTGCGTGATGAGGAGCGGTCCGCGTTCTTTTAAATCGGTTCCTCGCACGGATACCTGGGCGGAAGCGACTGAGATGCCAGGCAAGTCGCGAAGCCAAGGCGTGTCGATTTGAAATGTGAAAAGGGATGGCACCGGCGGCATCAGGGAATGCCCAAGCGCAATAGCAGGGTGGCCTTCGGGGCGGCATCCCCCACCCGCCCAAAGGAGTCGATCGCAATCCATGCGCTCGCCATTTGAGAGATCGAGAAGGAATCCGCCGTCAGGGCGTTTCTTGATGGTGCTCAGAGCTGTGCTCGTAAGCACACGAACTCCTGACCTCTCGGCGGCGCTGCTCAGGCAATCGATGATTGTTTGAGAGGAATCCGTAACGGGAAACATGCGGCCATCGGCTTCGGTTTTGAGGCGAACACCACGACTTTCAAACCATGCCACTGTGTCAGTTGGTCCGAAGCGATGGAATGCCCCTATAAGCGCACGGGCGCCACGCGGATAACGTTGTGAAAGCTCGCGAGGATCGAAACACGAGTGGGTGACATTGCAGCGCCCGCCGCCTGAGATTCGAACTTTGGAGAGTGTGCGTGGTCCTTTTTCTAGAATGAGCACACGGGCATTCGGCGCAGACTCGGCGGCTGCAATCGCTCCAAAAAAACCCGCGGCGCCTCCGCCGACTACAACTATATTGAAATGGGAATCACCGGCCACGCGCCATTAACCGCATAGAGAACCCCAAACGCAAAGCAGAACGCGCGGTGAATCCCCCTCGCTTGCGCAAGCACGGGGTCTGGATCTATGGTTGAGCGATTCAAATGCAAAATAGATTTTCAATACCGCAATGAGGAATTTTCTTCTGTTCGCAACGCTCGCACTTAGCTGCGCGCTGTGCTTTGGTGAGTCCATGAATGATGAAACGGCAGTCGTGGGAGGAGGATGCTTCTGGTGCGTGGAGGCTGTGTATCAAGGCAGACCAGGTATTAAATCCGTAGTAAGCGGATATGCAGCGGGAAAAAATCCGAACCCAACCTACGAGGAGGTTTGCAACGGCCAAACGGGCCATGCGGAAGTGGTAAAGATCACTTACGATCCGTCGGTCGTTTCCTACGACAAGATCATCGAACTCTTCTGGGACGCGCATGATCCCACAACACTGAACCGCCAGGGAGCCGACCGAGGCACGCAATACCGCTCGATCATTGTTGCACAAGACTCAACCCAGCGCTCTCTGGCTGAGAAGTCCAAGGCCGATACACAAGCCCGGTTCCGTGATCCCATCGTCACCGAGATCATTGATGAAACGGAATTTTTTCCCGCCGAGCGCTACCATCAGGATTTTACAGCCAGGAATCCCAACCATCCGTATGTGCAAGCCATAATTGCGCCGAAGCTTGAAAAACTGAAAAACAAGTAACTTTGGCGGATTGCTTCTTGACGGATGCCTGAATACCGATAAAGTGCTGCCCTTCCAAAGCATACAGGGTTCATAACCCTTGCTGCAGCCATTTAACCGCAAAGGACAGATAGACCGCCAAATATGAGGTTTTTATCATGAAATTCACAAGCCAGCTATCAGGAAAAATTTCCCTGACACCATCTCCCTGTTTTATCCTGTCTCCGGTGACGATTTCACATTGAATATGGTTGTGTATGTGAAACCAGGTTGTTTTTGGTGCTCCGATGCTGTGACGTGGCTTGAGTCCAAGGGGATCGCGCATACGGCAATGGATGTTTTTGCAGACCGTGAGGCCTTTGACAGGATGAAGCAAATATCGGGTCAGACGAAGGCCCCCACACTGGAGATGCCGGATGGCGAGGTGCTGGCGGATTTCGATGTGGCGCAATTGGAACGCTTCTTGGCAGCAAGGGAGGCTCGATGATTTCAGAACTTT
>CAXNGJ010000242.1:0-3020 GCA_964201895.1 Terrimicrobiaceae bacterium | reverse complement strand
GCCAGACCAAAAATTTGGACGATCGTCCAAATTTTTGGTTCGCCGCTTTTGGAGACTGTGAGGCAGTGGGTGGTGGTGTTTTGCTGTTCATTGGGGTAGGACTTGCATATCTGGCTCAAGAATCTTTTTTGAGCCTGCGCACCATGCTTGCCGTCCTATTAAAACGCCTTGTTTCGCTGTTTGTGGTTTTGTTCTGCGTCGTGTCGATCACTTTTCTGTTGATCCGGGCTTCGCCGGGCGGGCCTTTTGACGGGGAGAGAAAGATTCCGGAGGCGATTGAGAAGCAGCTTTTGGCGAAATACAAACTCGATGGGACGCTGTGGCAGCAATACACGGGCTACATTGGAGACTTGCTGCGCGGCGACCTGCGGCTTTCCACGAAGTATCGCAACCGCTCGGTGAATGAAATCCTCGCGCAGACATTGCCGGTCACGCTCGCGCTCGGGGGGGCGGCCTTTTTGCTCGCGACCTTCGCAGGTGTTTGGCTTGGGACGCTGGCGGCGATGCACCGCCAGACTTGGCGAGACTTCGGAGCGATGTTTCTGGCGCTGGCGGCGATTTCGTTGCCGTCTTACATCATTGGCCCGCTTTTGATTCTCGTGTTCGCCCTCACGCTCGGGTGGTTGCCGGCCGGGGGATGGGGTGGATTTTCGCATTTGATTCTTCCCTCGCTCACGCTGGCTGCTCCGGCGGCGGCGGTGATCGCGCGCCTCATGCGTGGCAGCATGGTCGAGACGCTGCAGATGGATTTTGTGCGGACGGCACGGGCGAAGGGGCTGAAGGAATCCACGGTCGTCTATCGTCACGCGTTGCGTATCGCGATCCTGCCCGTGGTTTCGTATCTGGGGCCGTTGGCGGCGCACCTGCTGACGGGATCCATCGTCGTCGAAACCGTCTTCAACATCCCCGGCGCCGGCGGTTTTTTTGTGCATTCCATCCTGAACCGCGATGGATTTCTTCTTGGCGGGATGGTGATCGTCTATTGTGCGATGCTGGTTTTTTTCAATCTCCTCGTCGATCTGGCCTACGGGTTCCTTGACCCGCGAATCAAATCCCATGCTTGATCAACGCATCTTTCAGCGAGTCCGAAAAAATCCCGCCGCCGTGCTGTCGGCGGTGTTTCTGGCATTCATGGTTCTCGCCTGCGTCGCGGGGCCGTTTTTTCTGCCATCCGGTCTCGGCGAACCCGGCCCGAACCAATACGCGCCGCCTTCGTGGGAGCATCCCTTCGGCACGGATCTGAATGGACGTGACTTGCTTTATCGTGTTTTGACTGGTGGCCGCATCTCGCTTCTGGTTGGCCTGTGCGGGGCGGTGGTGAGTCTTTTCATCGGCACCGCGTGGGGACTGGTTGCGGGATATGCCGGTGGCCGCACCGATGCGTTCATGATGCGCTTCGTGGACATCCTCTACTCGGTTCCCCGGCTGATTTTCATTTTGATTGCGATCAATGCTTTCAATGCCGGGCTTCAAGAGTGGGCGAACCGAGAAGGCCTCGGGTGGCTGGTGGAGTCATCCCGCATTGCGATTTTGATTATCACGCTGGGTTTCATCGAATGGCTCACGATGGCCCGCATCGTGCGCGGCCAGGTGCTCTCGCTCAAAGAACGCCAATTCGTCACGGCAGCCCGCGCGCTCGGGCAGTCGCATGTTAAAGTCCTGACCCGTCACCTGCTGCCGAATCTTGCCGGCATCATTCTTGTTTACCTCACCCTCACGATTCCGGCGGTCATCATCGACGAGTCGTTCCTCAGTTTTCTGGGGCTTGGCATTCAGGCGCCGCAGGCGAGTTGGGGGTCGCTTCTGGCTGACGGTGCGGGCGCGATCAATCCTGTCCGCAGCTTCTGGTGGCTCCTCGTTTTTCCGGCGGCGGCGATGGCTCTTACGCTGCTGGCACTGAATTTCCTCGGCGACGCCCTGCGGGATGCGTTCGACAGCAAGGCGCGGTGAGGGGTGTTATTCGATGACGATGAAATCGACGCTCTTCGGGCTGTTGGCGTTTTTTTCGGAGAAGACGAGGGACTGGGAGGGGTGCTCGTCGAGTTCGCGCCTGGCGACCCAAAAGTAGTTCTCGGGTTGGCTTTTGCCGGTTTTTTGGGCGAAGGCGATGATGATGTATTTGCCGGGCTGAAGGCCGCTGACATTGGCGACGCCATTTGAGTCGGTGATGGTTTCGCGCCAAGGTGGCGGCAGCGAGGATTGGAGGCGGGACATCATTTCGGCGACTACGCCGGTGGTTGGGGGACGCAACACATCGGCGACCATTGATTCCGGATAGATGAGGATGTTGGCGCGCAAGACTGCCACTGGGCGGCTTGTTGCGGCGTCTTCGTAGGTCACCCATGTTCGGATTTCATCTGCCGCTTGGGGTCCGCGCAACGAGACGCTTGCCTCGAGCAGACCGCGTTCCAGTTCGGCTTGTGACACGGCTGGTTCCAACTGCCGCTGGATCTGGGATTGTGAATCGACCAAGAGGAGGACGAGAACGATGGAGATGGCTCCCAGCAACAAAACGAGGACCACTAAAAGCACGACTCGTTTCTCGACCTGGCCGGTGCGCTCATGCTGCCAATGAACCGGCGGCTCGGGAAATTCGGCATCATGAGAGGTGGGTCGGCTTTCGGCGGTTTGGACATCTTTCCCGGAGTCGGTGGATTTTGCCACCATGCCGATCACGGATGAGAGCGGGCACCAGTCGTCCCAGCCTTCGCGCCAGCACAGATTCTCGGGGGCGTAGCGTCCCTCGCGAAGCAGGCGTTTGACATCCGCTGTCGCGTATGGGCCTTCCTGTGCGTTGTTATGGAGGACAAGATAAACCATCTAATTCAGACGAGATTTAAGCATACCGCTTTAGAAATCGCCAATGCGAAAGACAGCTATGAACCGTTCGGATGTTGCGTTCGGTCGGTGTCTTTTTCGAGATTGGCTCCCGTCTGGCTTGCACAGAGGCTGCGAATCTTTATTTTAGTTTTATATGAGCGAAAAAAACTACGCGCATCCTGATGCCTTGGTCACCACAG
>CAXNGJ010000241.1:0-3037 GCA_964201895.1 Terrimicrobiaceae bacterium | reverse complement strand
CTTGGCCTCGCGAGCATGGTCGCGATTTTGCTCTATCTGGCCATGCTCGGAATCTTCAAGCTACTCGGCTATGATCCCTTCTCGTGAAGAAAGGCGGGGTCAGATCCTCTCGAACTGCGAGATACGGCGGAAGAGGTCGTATCGCGAGTCGATCTGCGCGTTGTCCACGGTTTTCAGGCGCTCCAGGCTGAAGGCTTCGACATTGTAGCTCGCGAGAACACTGCCATAGACGACGGCTTTTTTCAGATGCTCGAAGGTGATATCGCCATCCTTCACATTCGCGGCGAGGTAGCCTGCGAGGCCACCGGCAAAAGAATCTCCCGCACCGGTCGGGTCATGGATGTCTTCCAGTGGATAGGCCGGACAGCTGAAGAATTCGGCTTCCGGGCCGAAGAGGAGGCATCCGTGCTCGCCTTTCTTGATGGCCACATATTGGGGGCCCATGGCGCGGATTTTTTTGCCGGCTTTGATGAGACTTGTTTCGCCGGTGAATTGGCGGGCCTCGCTGTCATTGAGGATAAGCATGTCCACGCGGGCGATGAGCTTTTCGAGGGATTCCTTGGCGATGTTGATCCAGAGATCCATCGTGTCGGCGATGACAAAACGGGGTTGGCTGACCTGGTTCAGAACATGGTGCTGAAGGTCTGGGGCGATATTTGCCAGTAGAACGATCGGCGTCGAGTGGTAGCCATCGGGCAGGGTGGGGGTGAAATGTTCAAACACATTCAGCGCGACAGAGCGCGTCTCGCGGGTGTTCATGTCCCACATGTATTCGCCGGACCAACGGAAGGTCTCGCCTGGCACGATCTGGAGACCCGCCAGGTCGATGCCGCGTTTGCGGAAGAGTTCGATGTGTTCTTTGGGAAAATCCTCCCCGACGATCCCAACGAGGTTCACCGGGCTGAAATTCGATGCGGAGACCGCCCCATACGAAGCCGAGCCGCCAAGCAGGTCTTTATGCTCGGCGAGTTGTGTTTTGATGTCATCCAGCGCGATAGATCCAACAATAAGAACGGACATAGGCGCGGCAGAATGGGGATTCCCGGCCTGCTGTGCGAGAAAAAATGTGGCACCCGGGGGTGGATTGCCTGGGCAGGGATGATCAATGCGCGAGGTGGTCAGCCTTGGTCGAGGGCCAACAACCGCGCAGCGTGGGTGCGTGGACTTTTAGTGAAGGATTTGATCGAATCCAGCCAGGAGCACCTTTTTCATTCACAAAACTTACGCCGATCGGCATATCAGTTTGCTCGTCGGCAAGCAGCGTCATTTCGTGAAGAGCCTTGTCGTGAAATCCCGTCCACTCCTCTTTCATCTGAACAGGATCAAGGTTTCTGGCCTTAATTTCATGGAGTGTGAACGGGTCAATACGGGCAAATCGCCCAACCATTTTGTGAAGTAAAATTGGACTGAACCCTGGATCCTTTCCGCAAGCTGCCCAAAGGATGGCCTCCAAGGGATAGATGCGGCAGAGTTCAAGGATGTCGATGTAGTCCCTCGTTTCAGTGCGGCTTGCAAGGGCGAGAGCCTTGTTGACCGCCATATCAAAGAGATGGAGACGCCAGCCCAACTTTTCGTCGTGAACAATCGGGAAAAAACGGAAAGCCGAGTCGAGTGCCCAATCAAGCTCCACTGAGTCGGAGCCGCTGCGCACACGGGCTTTTCGGAAGGAGCTGGTTTTCGTCCACTTTTCTTCATTATCGCAAAGCTCCACTTCAAAACCTGCGGTTCGCAAACTGGAGACATCTTTCAGGCTGGCGACCAGCAAGTCTTCAGTGGCATCGTGAAAAATGTCAAAATCGTGGGAAAAGCGCACCGAGTCGTCTGGTGCGTGCAGCACGATGCCTCCGGCAAAATGGCTCGCCTCACCACGGTTTGCGAGGATGACTTCGAGGACTTCTTTTTGGAAACTGGTTAAAGGCATTTTCGAAGTGCTTGCGCGGCCCGCCAGGCGCGTTGGTCTCCGTATTCCCGGAGATGCTGGATGACAAGTGGAATGTCATTGCGGTCACGAATCCGGGCTTGGGGGTGTCTGAACCAAAAACAGCCTGGGAACTCGCGTATCAGGGACTCGGCACGGGCCACGAGTTCATTCTCGGATAGCCCAATGCTTTCAGGAGAAGATGTGGCGACGCCTTCCATGCGGAGCAATATAAACGAATCTTGCCGTATTGGCAAAACGATCTCTCTCGATCTCTCGGTGGCGCTCTTTCTTCCGAAGACTCAGATGCGGCGCATCACCGTGTCGCGCAGGAAGCGGGCGTCATCGCGGTTCGGGTAGTCCAGAGTGTAGTGCAGGCCGCGGCTTTCTTTGCGGCTCAGCGCGCAATCGACGACGAGGGAGGCGACGGTTACGAGATTGCGGAGTTCGAGCAGATCGGTGGTGATTTTGAAATTCCAATAAAACTCCTGCACCTCGGCGTGGAGGTTTCGCAGGCGCGTGGCGGCTCGCTGGAGGCGCTTGTCGGTGCGGACGATCCCGACATAATCCCACATGAGGCGGCGGATTTCCTCCCAGTTGTGCGAGATGACGACGAGTTCATCGACATCCTGAACACTGCCGGAGCGCCATTCGGGGAGGTCGATGCCGACGGGATCCCTCTGCCGGCGGGTTGCTTTCTCAAAGGCGTTGTGGGCCATGACCACACCTTCGAGGAGCGAGTTGCTGGCGAGTCGGTTGGCTCCGTGCAGGCCAGTGCAGGCGGCTTCCCCGATGGCATAGAGGCCGCGCAGCGAGGCTTCGCCGTGCAGGTCGGTCTTCACTCCTCCGCACTGGTAGTGGGCGGCGGGCACGACTGGAATCGGCTGTCGTGTGATGTCCAGACCGGCGCGAAGGCAGGTCTCGTAAATTGACGGAAAGCGGGATTTGATGAAATCGGCTGGTTTCCGGGTGATGTCGAGATACACGCATTTCGCGCCGCTTCGTTTCATTTCTGCATCGATGGCCCTGGCTACGATGTCACGCGGGGCGAGTTCCTTCTGGGGATTGTGGTGCTCCATGAAGCGGCGTCCGCGTTCATTGATCAGGATGGCACCTTCG
>CAXNGJ010000240.1:0-3045 GCA_964201895.1 Terrimicrobiaceae bacterium | reverse complement strand
CGCAGCGAAGGGAAAAACCTGTGTGTGGACCGGGGTTCGCGATGGAGACTCTGTGACAGCCCTCGCCGTTCTGGCTCTCGCCGACACACTGCGCCCCGAGGCGTTGAAGATCGTTAGCAGCCTGCATGCCCTGGGAGTGAAAAAAGTGGTGATGCTCACGGGTGATCAGAAAGCTGTTGCGGTGGCCATCGCCGAGGAGGCAGGGGTGGATGAGGTCCTCGCCGAGTTGCTTCCCGAGGGCAAAGTCGCGGCAATTCGCGAACTGAAAAAAGAAGGGCGTGTCATGATGGTCGGTGATGGCGTGAACGATGCGCCTGCTCTGGCCACATCTGATATCGGCGTCGCCATGGGAGCTGCTGGAACGGATATCGCGATGGAGACGGCAGATGTCGTGCTCATGGGTGACAAACTGGAAAATATTCCAATCCTGATTGCGACCGCACGCCATGCCAAACGCGTGCTCTGGCAGAATCTCACTTTCGCAGGCTCGGTGATCGTGGTGCTGTTAATCGCTGCTTTTGGAATCAACCTGCCTCTGCCGATGGGCGTAGTGGGTCACGAAGGAAGCACGGTGCTGGTTTGTCTGAACGGTCTGCGCCTCCTCATCTACAGACCGAAAATGTGATTGCACGCAGGCAATCCCTGCGGCACTTTTTCTAATATGTCCGACGACAGCCCGTCTCCTCTCCAGAAGCTTGTTGATAAACTCAGAAACTCCAGGGATTTCACGATCTCCCTTTTGCTCCATGTGATCCTCGTGTCGATTTTCGGTGGCACAGTGCTTTTCCAAGCCGTTCAGGAGCCGCCAGACTTTGAAGGCGGTGGTGAGGGATTCGTTGGCAGTTCCGAGCCGGTTAGCGCTCCTCCTCAGCAAACGCAGGTCATGCCACCCACGCAGAACATCACTGTATTGGCCCCTCCGGTGAATACCTCGGTGGTCAACGCAATCACTACCACGGCTCCATCTCCGCTGGATTTCAACATATCGCAGATGGTCATGGCGCCTCCTGCACCCACTGATCCAACGGCCATGGCCGCTCCAAAGCCTGGTGCGCCCGCTACGAGTGCGGGCGCGATGTCCGCAGGCGACGCCCAGGCGATCGGGGAATTTACTGGCGGGTGGGGCAAGGCCAAGGGCAGTGGAACCGGCACGCGGAACCGGGAATTTGAGTTTACTGCCTACATTGGCCAATATGGAGGAGCCGACTCCGGTTGGGATTCCACAATCAGCACTGTCGGCGACACCAAGGGCGTGATCAACAACGGAAGCCTCCCGAACCTCCTTTACTATATGAGCAACCGCTCGAAAAACAAGATCACCACAAACTACGACAAAGTGAAGGCGATCAAGCTCGATTCCCAAGAGATTTTCACGGTGAAGCCGCCTTTCATTTTTCTGACCGGCTCCAAGGATTTCCGCCTCACCGAGGCCGAGGTCGAAAATCTCCGCAAATATGTCAGGCTCGGCGGGGCGGTCTGGGGCGACAGCTCGCTGCCCGGACGCAATTCCCGCTTCGACTTGGCCTTCCGCCGCGAGATGAAGCGTGTCATTCCCGACAAGGACAAGGATTGGGAGGAATTGCCAAAAAACCATCCGCTCTTTGATGCCCGTCAGGCTTACTATCCGGATGTCACCACCGTGCCGCCAGGCATCAATTTTTACAAAGAGCCGGTCTATGCCCTGAAAATTTATGGCGAGGTTGCGATCATCTACACGGCAAATGACTACGGCGACATGTGGCAGTTCGGTCTCTTGCCTGATGGCAAGATTGACGAGCGTCGGAACGAAAAAGGCAAATATGTTGCGCTCAATGATTTCCTATGGAAGCCTCAAAGTAATATCCGCAATATCTACATGCGCAACATCTCGGAAGGCTCACTCGACCTGACCTACAAATTTGGCACCAACCTTGTGCTGCACCTGCTCACCCGTTGGGATTCGAAGGTGAAGTCGGCGTCTTCGCTTTAAGGCCAGATATTCTGCCTTTTACTGCTCTGGACTCATGAGCGCGGCGGTGCGGCACTTGAGCCTGAAGAGAAGGGTTCCATCCTCGAAAGCGCGCAGATTCTCCGGGCTGCTCCGGTCGAAATCCGCAAGGAACATCGCTTCGACATCGTCGGCAAAGTTTTTATCCTGCACCGCAGCTGAGAGCTCGAAGTTCAACATGAACGATCGGTAGTCCAAATTGATCGAGCCGACGAGGGTCATGTCATCATCCGCAAGCAAGACCTTCTGGTGCATGAAGCCTGGCTCGTAACGCCAAACCTTGACTCCCGCCTCGCGCAGCTTTGGGTAGTAGGTGAATGAGGAGAGCCAGGGCAGGGTGTGATCCGCCATGCGGGGAAGGATGATTCGCACATCCACGCCGCGAATCGCTGCGTGGCAGATGGCGTAAAAAAGAGGGCTCGAGGGGACAAAGTACGGGCTCGCGATCCATAAGCGGCGGGTTGCGCAGTGGATGGTCGAGAGATAGACCGCTGGGCAGATGCTCCAGTTTTCGGCTGGACTCGAGGCAATGGGAAAGATGGTCGCCTCTCCGCAGTGGGTAAGGGATGGCGATGGGAGGCGCAGAGGGGCGATCTCGTCGGTTGTGTAGTTCCAATCCTCCAAAAAAGAGAGCTGAAATCCTGCCACAGCGGGTCCTTCGATCCGGATGTGTGTGTCACGCCATGGGCCAAATCGGCGGCTCCAGCCCATGTATTCGTCGCCGACATTCAGGCCTCCGAGGAAGGCGACTCGGGAGTCTGTGATGACCAGTTTGCGGTGGTTCCGGAAGTTGATCTGGAAGTTTCGGCCAAACTGACGGTTCGTGACGAAGGCCGCGACAGCAATGCCCTCACGGCGGAGATTTTCAGCCCACGAGGAGGCAAGGCTTTTCGACCCCACCTGGTCGTAGAGAACGCGGCATTGCACTCCACGGCGGGCGGCGGCGGTGAGCTTGTCGGCGAGGGTGCGTCCGAGACGGTCGTCGTGAATGATGAAAAATTGGACCCAGACGGATTCGGTGGCCTCATCGATGGATTGAAAAATGGAATCGAAGGTCG
>CAXNGJ010000239.1:0-3047 GCA_964201895.1 Terrimicrobiaceae bacterium | reverse complement strand
GGCGGATGGCTAGGAAGCGGTGCGATGGGCACTGGGCGACGGGTTCGCTCCAGTCGAAGTAGTCCTTGAACTTCGCCGCCTCGGATTCCTTGTCGAAGACGACCTTGGATTTCAAAACACCCTTGTTGAGATAAATCTCGCGCAGCGCGGAGCGGGCCTCGGCGGAGTCGTTGATGCGCTCGGCTATGATATCCCTCGCCCCTGCGAGCGCAGCTGCGACATCGGGCACTTCTTTTTCAGCGGAAACAAAAGGCGCGGCTTCAGCCTCGGGGTCGGTCTCAGTGCGCTGCTCCCAGAGCAAATCGGCAAGCGGCTCGAGACCACGCTCCTTGGCGATGGTGGCACGGGTGCGTTTCTTCGGACGGAAAGGCAGGTAGAGATCCTCGAGCGTGGAAAGATTTGCTGCGGCGTCGATTTTGACTTTCAGCTCTTCGGTGAGGAGCTTGCGCTCTTCGAGGGAGCCGAGAATCGATTCCCGGCGCTTGTCGAGTTCCTCGAGATCCTGCATGCGGTCGCGGATGTTTGCGATTTGGACCTCATCAAGCTCACCGGTGCGCTCCTTGCGGTAGCGGGCGATGAAAGGAACCGTGGCGCCTTCTTCGAGGAGAACGGCGGTGGCTGCGACTTGACGGGCTTGCAGGGAAAGCTCCTGCACGATTTGGACGAGATGTTTTTCGATCATGGATTGGGGAAAGCGGAGGCAGCCTGGATCAGGCGGCCAAAACAGACTGACCTGCTGGCGAGAGGGCGCGAAGTTTCGCAACCACGGCAGGAATGACTTCGCACGCCCGGTCTATCTCCGAAGCCGTGGTGAATCGTCCCACGGAGAAGCGCAGGCTGGCCCGGGCGCGGTCGTTTGAGAGGCCCATGGCTTTGAGGACATGCGAGGGATTCACCGAGCCGCTGGTGCAAGCGGAGCCGGCGGAGCAGCATAGCCCCTTCTCATCGAGGAGAATCAAGGCCCCTTCGCTCTCGACGCCCTCGAAAGAGATATTCGTCGTATTGGGCAGGCGGTGCACCGTGTCTCCATTCAAGGATGCTCCCTGGATCGAAGCCAACAGGCGCGACTCCAAGCGGTCTCGGAGTGTGGAATCCACACCCTGCGCGAGATGCGATGCAGCCAACTCGGCGGATTTTCCGAAGCCGACGATCGAGGCGACATTTTGCGTCCCGCCTCGCCGTCCCTCCTCCTGACTGCCGCGCAGCAGCGGAGTGAACTTAACCCGACGGCTCACATACAAGCCGCCCACGCCCTTCGGCGCATAAATTTTGTGTCCTGAAAAACTCACGAATTGGGCGCCCATACCCTCCAGAACGAGAGGAAGCTTTCCGAATGCCTGAACGGCATCGATGTGGAGAAGGGTTTTCTTTTTTTGCGTGAGCGCCGCGATTTCCTTCACTGGAAAAAGCACACCGGTCTCGTTGTTTGCCCAGAGCAGCGAAACAATGGCCGTGTCAGGGCGAATCGAAGCCTCCAACTCCGCCATGTCGAGGTGGCCGTCGGCATTGACCGGCAGCCAAGTGATCTCATAACCGCGCCGGGCGAGGTATTCGCAGAGCTTGATCGTCGCGCTGTGCTCGACCGCGCTGGTGACAATATGGCGTTTGTCGGGATCAAGCGCCAGTGCCGACTGGATGGCTGTATTGATCGACTCCGTGCCGCAGCTTGTAAAAAGAATCTCGCCACTCTGGCAGCCCGCAAGCGCCGCCACGCGAACTCTCGCCTCAGCGAGAGCCGCTGCCGCCTCACGGCCGAGTCGGTAGGCGCTGGAGGGATTTCCATAGCCGCCGCGCAGCCAGGGTTCCATGGCGTCGAAAACCTCGGGAGCCACCTGCGTCGTGGCATTGTTATCAAGATAGATCACTGAACTCATGTTTGATGATTTTGAAGTATCTTTTACGATCCGTCATTGCAACCCATGCGTGAACTGAATCGTGTCATCATTCCCGAAATTCTGGATTCCCTGAATCCGGCCGATCCACGCGCCATCCGCAGCCGCAGGGATCTGCGGTGGATCGACCTTTACCTCCGCAACTCCAGATGGATCGTGCGACAACTCAAAAAACAAACCTCTCCCCCCGCCCGGATCATTGAAATCGGCGCCGGCGAGGGCGACCTGTGCCGCAAACTCCAAACCTCGCTCCCCTCCTCCACCGTTACCGGACTCGACCTAATTCAGCGACCCACCAACCTGCCGGTCAGCATCCAGTGGATCGGCGGGGATTTTTTTCAAACCCTGCCAAACATCAACGCGGATGCCTGCGTGGGCAGCCTCATCCTGCACCATTTTTCCGAAGAAGCGCTGCGCGACCTCGGCGCGCGCCTGCAATCATTCCGCAGCCTCACCTTCTGCGAGCCCCTCCGCTCCCGCCTGCCACTTTTCCTCTCCAAACTATCCTGCCCATTCCTGAGCGAAGTGACCCGCCACGACATGCCCGCAAGCATCCGCGCTGGCTTCCGCCCTGGCGAACTCCCAGCACTCCTCGGCCTAGATTCGAAAAAATGGTACATACGGGAATCATCCCACTGGCGCGGAGCACTGCGGCTCGCTGCCTCGCAGCGTTGAACAAACGCCAGCCACCAGAATGGGCATCTGGAAGCGCCGTGTCGCAAGTCCAAAGTTTAAGGAACCATGTTTGTCTCCCTTCGACTCTAAGCGCTTTCGCGCTGGTGTCCTCTGCGATCGTTTCATCGGCAACCTTATCCAAAACGCTGCGGGTCTTGCTTTAAAATACGTCAATGTGTGGAGTAATTTTTCTATAGATTATAAATCAATGGGTTATATATCTCATTGAATGGCTTCCCCCATCGCGCAAAATTGTGGGCCATGAAAAAACACTTTTTCCTAATGTTGGCCATCGCGGGTCCATTTGTCTTCTCCAGTTGCAGCTTCAGTGTCAGAACACAAAAGTCAGCGCCTACCGAGCAGGTGAGGACAACCACCCAAAAAACCACAACCAAGAGCCCCAATTCCACTACTGTCGAGACCCAAACAAAACGCTCTTATTGATTAATTTGTAAAAAATTATACATGTAAAAAATTGGC
>CAXNGJ010000238.1:0-3056 GCA_964201895.1 Terrimicrobiaceae bacterium | reverse complement strand
AAATCGCGCTCCAATTGGAGCAACTGCCGTACGACAGCCGTAGCCGGGCTCATCCCCAGCGCACCGCCGGCTACGAGTATGGTCGGCCTTCCTGGCTGCAAACCATGCCGCTCGAGCACGGCATTGACATCGACAGGCGCTCCAAACTCCGGCTCAACGGGAATGCCGGTAACCTCGATGCGGTCGGCAGGCAGACCCAGCGCCTCCATGTGGATTTTATCGTCCTCCTGCGCCACAAAATACCAGTTGAAAGCCCGCGTAATCCAAAAGGCATGAAAATGGAAATCCGTGATCACAACACCCAACCGCGCATCGAGTTTCCCGTTCGCGATCAGCCAGGAAATCACCCCCGCCGGCATGAAATGCGTGCAGAGAATAACGTCAGGCCGAAATTCCCTCACCAGATTGATGAGCGGAAGCGCCTGAGGCAAATCGATCAGCAACCGACCCTTGTCGGCCACCCAAGGGTCGTCGCTTGTTTCATACCACCAACCCAGAAATTCCGGCAGCATGGCGGAGAGTTTTTTATAGAGCGTGGAGTAAAATTGCTTGTGGAGGACGTTTGTGTGGTCAAGCGAGTCATCCGAGAGAACCTCCTCCACATCGCTCCTGCCCCGCATGGCGCGCGCGAGGGCATCGGCCGCTTTCACGTGACCGGAACCCACGGATGCCGATAAAATCAAGACGCGCTTTCCCATATTCCTTCAACCTGCCCCAATTCACGCCGTCTGCCAAGCCGGAGTCTTTCGTTGACTCTCCCGTATTTCCGGAGAATCTTCCGCGCGATGGGAGTTTTTCAGAAACAATGCCAAAGCATAAGCCGCCGGATTGGTGGATTAGTTGATTTTATCGATCAACTTTTCAAAACCAGCAGGATTCTGCTGGTTGCCTCCCCGTTTGCCATAGCTAGCGCCGAGCAGGTTGTTCGCGTGGGATTTTTTCCAAATATTACTCACGCTCAGGCACTCGTGGCATCAAACATGTCGCGTGAAGGCAAGGGCTGGTTTGAATCCCGCCTTGGGGAACCTGTCAAGTTGGAGTGGTCGATTTACAATGCCGGCCCTTCAGCGATGGAGGCTTTCTTTACCAAAGCAATCGACATGACTTATGTCGGGCCTAGCCCTGTGGTGAACGCCCACGCCCGCGCCAACGGCAAGGAAGTTCGCGTCATGGTCGGCTCCATGCGAGGTGGCGAAGCGCTCGTGGTGCGCGGCGGCGAAATCACCTCGGTGGATGACCTCAGAGGAAAAACCATCGCCACCCCCCAGCTTGGAAACACCCAGGATGTGGAATGCCGGGCTTGGCTGCTCAAGCAAGGAATCAAAGTCACGCTCGTCGGAGGAGATGCCCGCGTCATCCCCACGGCCAACCCCGACATGCTCCAGCTTTTCACGCAAAAAAAACTCGATGCAGCCTGGACGGTGGAGCCATGGGTGACCCGCCTCATCAATGAAGCGGACGGCAGGATTTTCCACTCCGATCCCAAGGCCCTTACGACCGTGCTTGCGGGACGCGTTGGCTTTCTGGAGGAACGCCCCGCGCTCGCTGCGAGATTTGTGGAAGCCCATCAGCGCCTCACCGAATGGATTCGAGCGAACCCCGAGGAGGCCCGCCGCCGCATCCGAGATGAACTCAGCGCCATAACCCGCCGTGAGATTTCCCAAAAACTCGTCGATGAAGCCTGGACCCGACTTGATCCAAACACAGCCATCTCACTCGAACCATTTGAAGCATTTCTCCAGCATGCGCGCGAGGTAGGCTTCCTACGTGCCCGCGTGGATCTGAAAAACCTTCTCTGGCAACCATGAAAAACCCATCACGATGAGCCTCGAAAACGAACTTGCCAATACAGCCCCCGAGCGCATCGAGGCCAATAATATCTCGAAGTCCTTCACCACCGAGCGCGGCAAGGTCCTCGCCCTCGACAATGTGAGCGTGAAAGTCGGCGAAGGCGAATTCGTCTGCCTCGTCGGCCCCAGCGGCTGCGGCAAGTCCACGCTTCTGAACCTCATCGCCGGCCTCGACCAACCGGACAGCGGACAGATTTTCGCGAACGGCGAAAACATCACCGGCCCCGGACGCGACCGCATGGTCATGTTCCAAGAGCATGCGCTTTTCCCTTGGCTGGACGTGAGAGGCAATGTGCTCTTCGGCCTCCGCCTCAAGCCGGGACTGAATTCCAAGGAACGCCAGGAGGTCGCCAAATACTACCTGCACCTCGTGGGATTGGAAAAATTCGAACGCGCCAACATCCATGAACTCTCGGGCGGAATGAAGCAGCGCGTCGCCCTCGCCAGAGCCCTTGCGCCCAATCCCCGCGTGCTGCTCATGGACGAACCCTTTGCCGCGTTGGATGCCCTCACTCGCGAACACCTCTACGGCGACATCCAGCGCATCTGGGAAGCCCGCCGCAAGACCATTATTTTCGTGACCCACAATGTCCGCGAAGCCGCCTGCCTCGGCGACCGCGTGCTTCTTTTCTCACCAAACCCCGGCCGCATCCGCGCTGAATTCCGCATCGACCTTCCCCGCCCCCGCGACATCAACAGCGTGGCACTCGCCCGCTACTCGACAGAAATCACCACCGCTCTCAAAAGTTTCACCGCCGGAGAGGGCCAGGAGGCCTCCGAATGATCCACCGCATCTCCACACTCGCATTTTTTCTCTTTCTGATCGCCTCCTGGGAGGCCGCATCCCGCTCGGGAATGTGGTCGCCCGTGCTACTCCCCTCTCCGCTCAATGTGCTGGAATACATGTGGCAGGCTACATGGGATGGCACACTCTGGACGGCGACTCTTGTCACCATGCAACGCCTCCTCCTCGGCTATGGTATCGGCCTGCTTTTCGGAGTTCCGCTCGGCCTCCTCACCTCCCGCTTCCGCATTCTGCAAGACACCCTCGGCCTGCTGGCTCTTGGTATTCAGACCCTGCCAAGCGTTTGCTGGGTGCCACTCGCCCTTCTGTGGTTTGGCCAGACCGAGGCCGCCATGCTTTTTGTTGTGGTCATGGGAACCCTCTGGTCGGTGCTCATAGCGACGAGTGATGGCGTGCGCTCC
>CAXNGJ010000237.1:0-3073 GCA_964201895.1 Terrimicrobiaceae bacterium | reverse complement strand
ATGAAAAACAGTCCCGTATTGACGCGAGCCTGCGCGCAGCCTTCAAGGACGCGGGTGTTCCGGACGATGCCCTGAGCGGATTCGCGTCGCAGGTTGCCGCGATTCCCAAGCGGCACTTCAACCCACGCGACCCGGCGATCATTTCAGTGATCATCGGTTTTGTGCTTCTGATTTTTGTGCTGACTTGGGACTTCCTGGGACGCCCCGCTTCGTTTCCGCCCGATGGACTGGAAGTGGCCGAAGCCATTCTGGATGCGGAGAACTCGGCTTTTCAGGAGGTGGCTGTGCCGCCCGAGGAGTTGGAGGATTGGTTTGTCTTGAAGGGCTTCGACGGCTTCAAGACCCCTCCTTTCCTGCTCGGAGGCAATGTGGACTCCGCCGGCATTTTGGAGTTTGAGAAACAACCTCTTGCTGTCGTGGGGTTGCCCTCGATGAAGGCTCAACTCGCCGTCTTCAGCGCCGCTCCATGGAACATCGTTATTCCTGATGGAGAGTGGCGCACAGCCCAGATCAACCCGGAATACGCCGTCGCACTGAGCCGAGAAAAAGGCATGTGCTTCCTGGTCATATTTCAGGGCACAGAGGCAGGAGTGCGTGCCATCCTCCAAGGCGGCGCCCGCTGAGGCCCCCGGTTATTTCAGCGAGTCAAGAGCTGCCTGCACCTCCGCAGCGTGCTCGCCGGTTTTGGCCGATGGGGACATCCAGACAACGCGACCATCCTGAATCAGAAATGATTGCCTCTTGCTCACAGGCAGACCCACCACGCCGCCCACACCAAAGGCCTCGGCAACCTTTCCGTCCGCGTCCGCCACAAGGGAGAAAGGGAGATTGTATTTTTGCTGGAATTTTTTCTGCGATGCGGGCGTGTCGCGACTCACCCCGACGATTTGCAGGTTTTCCGCCTTGAGCGATTCAAAGGAATCCCGAAGCGAGCAGGCTTGTGCCGTACAACCGGGAGTGTCCGCCTTCGGGTAGAAATAAACCAGCGTGACGCCCTTGGCGTAGACATCCGCAAAGGCAAAGGCCTTGCCATCCTGATCCACCGCTACAGGCACGGGAGCGGGCGCTCCGGCTTCGAGGGCTTTTACTTTGCTGCCAAATCCAAAAAGACTCATAGTAATGATTGCGACGAGGGTTGTCTTGCCGTGCATGGCAATCACTTTATTGACTCAAAAGCACATGGCAAACGATCATTCCGTCAAATTCAAACTCCCCATCTTGGCAGGCATTCTGGCGGCCACGGCAGCGGCGGCACCCAGTTTTTTTTCGAGGATGGAAAGCCTGCGATCCGCCATGGCGGGTTGCGAAGAGGGGGCGGGATGGATGGATCGCCTCGCCGCCGCAGGCTACTCGGTCGGTGGCCTGCCGGGAGCGGATGCTGCCAGAGCAGCCTGCGTCGCTGCTCCGGTGCTCGCCGCCTTTTTTGCCGTCTCGTGGATTTCACGAAAACTCCCGCTGGACTTTCAAACCCGCATCCGCTGGGGACTCACCATTGCCGCAATGGTCGTCATGGGATTCGGCGCCTTCCAAGGATTTCAAGCCTTCCAAAGAGACATTCGAGACATCCGCCTTCTGGCACCCGTTGATTTACTCCAAATCGTCGGCGACCACGATGGACGGGTTTTTATAAACTCCCCAGCCCTCTCGGCGGCGCGCCTACTCTTACCGGACCTCATCTCGCGGGTGCCAACTGCCGAAGCGATTCAGACACTCACCTCATCGCCTGTGCGCTGGCGCGAGGAGGATCGTCGGGATCCATTCACAGCCATCCTTCTCGCCGTGCCCTTGGAAAACTCCCGTCCACTGGTTGAAATGCTGGATTCATCTCCCGAGTGGCATCTCGCAAAAATTGACAACCAGGGCCTGCTCTATCGACGCGGCGAGAAACCTGAAGACACATCATCCGCCAAACCCTTATTTGCCAACAAACGGGACACCGCTCTTCATCATGCCCAGACTGCCATGGTCATGCACTTTCTGGGAAAAAACAAAGACGCCCGCGAGTGGATGGCCAAAGCCCGCCAGACCGCGCCGCACGATCCCCTCGTACTTACGCAATCAGCCACACTCGCTGCGGCGCTCAAGCAATGGCCCACAACAAAAAAAGAAGCCGAATTGGCTCTGAGAGAAGACCCATCCTCCACACAGGCCCGCTACCTCCTTGCCCTCTCCCTCCTCGAGACCGGCAACATCTCCGGCGCCGCTGGCGAATCAGCCACTCTCTCCGCCAAAGCTTCGAACACCCCGTCCGTGCTATGGCTAGAGGCCAGGATCTCGCGAGCGGCCAACGACCCCAACACCGAAATTGCCGCTCTGGAAAAACTCCTCGCTCTGGCACAAAAGCAAAAGGAGGAACCAACGATCGTCCACATCCACCTCGCCCAAGCCTTGGCAAAGCGCGGATTCGCCACCCAGGCGCTCGAAAACTACAACGCCGCACTCAAAGGCAATCTCACGCCCGCACAACGCACGCAGCTGGAAAATGCGAAAGGCACGATCCAAAGCCGTGCCCCTCGACATTGATTTTGAACCCGAAAGCGGGATTTCGGACAGAATAGGAATTCGTCACTTGATCTGAGGTTGAAAGAAGGGGGATAAGCCACCCCTTCTTGTCTTCCTCTTCCCTCCTCTGTGTCCTTTGACTCGCTCGCTCCCGCTCGTCTCGCCCCTCCGGGGCCAACCTCCGGTTGCTCCACCTCACGCCTGCCCCGGCGCTCGGTTGTGTCCAACCCCGACTCAGCGCATTTTGCCACCATAGATGGCATTGTCGCCGAGTTCCTCTTCGATGCGGAGGAGTTGGTTGTATTTGGCGACGCGGTCGGTGCGGCAGAGGGAGCCGGTCTTGATCTGGCCGGCATTTGTGGCCACGGCGATGTCGGCGATAGTGACATCCTCGGTCTCGCCGGAGCGGTGGCTGATGACGGCTGTGTAGCTGTTTTCCTTGGCGAGTTCGATGGCGTCGAGAGTCTCGGTGAGCGAGCCGATTTGGTTCACTTTGACGAGGATCGAGTTTGCCACGCCTTGGTCTATGCCTTTGCGGAGGAATTCCACATTGGTCACGAAGAGATCGTCG
>CAXNGJ010000236.1:0-3079 GCA_964201895.1 Terrimicrobiaceae bacterium | reverse complement strand
CGATGATGCGTTCCAAGGCTTCTGCAACATCCTTCATCACGAAGTCCGCGTCTGTGTTGGATTGCGCTGATCCGTAGCCGGTTTTTACGAGCATGGTACGGCAGCCGGCGTTGCGACCGCACTCCACATCGATGGGTTTGTCGCCGATCATCCAGCTGCTGGAGAGGTCGATATCGAGCTCCGAGGCGGCTTCGAGGAGCATGCCGGGTTGCGGTTTTCGGCGTTCGGTTGGTTGGTCCGGATGGTCGGGGCAGAAGTAAATGGCGTCGATGCCGCCTCCAAGTTGGCGGAGCAACTCGGCGTTCACCGCTTCGTATTGGGCCGGGGTAATGAGCCCTTTGGCGAGGCCGCTTTGGTTGGTGACGATGACGGTCAGCCAGCCTTGCTCGCGCAGGAGTGAGAGCTTTTCCCCGGCTCCCGGGATGGCCTGCACGGTGGCGGGGTCGTTGCAGTAGTTCACCTCCTCCATGAGCGTACCGTCACGGTCCAAGAAGACGGCTTGGCGCTTAGGCATTATTGGAAAAGGCGTGGAGGAGTTCCTCAGCAGTAAGCGTGGCTGTGCCGAGCTTGGCCACGACGACGCCGCTGGCGTGATTGGAAATTTCAGCGGCCTCGCTGGGCGTCGCTCCCGCGCAGACTGCGAGTGTATGCAGCGCAATGGCGGTATCGCCTGCCCCAGAGACGTCGAAAACCTCGCGCGCGCGCGTCGGCGTGTGATACGGCGCCGCGCCGCGTTGGAACAAAATCATCCCGTGTTCACCCAAGGTCACCAGCAAGGCCGGAAGATCCCATTTTTTCAAAAGTATGCCACCGACCTCCAGAAGTGGTGCATCGGAGAGGGGATTCGGCCCCGCGCCGTTGTCCGGGATTGCTGCCATGGCGAAGGCCTCGGAGCGGTTGGGCTTGAGAAGATCGACCCCGCGCCAGTCGAGCGGGTTGGTGGGATTCGGGTCGGCGGAGATGTATTTGCCGGCGCTGCGTGCCATTTCGGTGACCCGGTCCTTCAACGCCTGCCCGAGGAAGCCTTTTCCGTAGTCCTCGAAAATCACGGCATCCACCGTTGGAAGGAGGCCTGCGATGACTGCGCACGAGCGTTCGAGCACTTCGGCGGAAACCTTCGCGCGGCGCTCGCGGTCCACTCGAACGACCTGCTGCTGGCGCGCGACGATACGGGTTTTTACTATGGTCGAGCGACCGGCATCTGCCACGAGGGCGTCGGTGGATATCAACTCTTCCGCAAGTAACTCCCGGAGCCGGCCCGCATGGACATCCTCTCCGACAAGCCCGCACAAGTGGACGCCGGCGCAGAAGGGCCTCAGATTGCGGGCCACATTGGCTGCGCCGCCGGGGTAGGAGGTTTCTTTTTCCACCTCCACGACCGGTACAGGAGCCTCCGGCGAGATGCGGGAAACGCGCCCCCAGACGAATTCGTCGAGCATCACATCGCCCACGACAAGGAGCTTGCGCGAGGAGGCGGCCATAAGAAGATGTTGTAATCTATCCCGATTCATTCCAACTTGTAGGTGTGAGTTCTAAACCGAGCTCACACGCACAACAAAGCCCAAATTTTGAAAATGCCCAACATTCTCAACGCGGTGCTGGCAGCCGGTCTTCTTGCCATCGCCATTACTCCGCTTCACGCGCAGAAGCCACCCGAGACGGTGGACTTCTCCTCATTTCCCGCGCAGTCGATTGACGATGTCGTGGTTCCCGTGCCCAGCGAGGTTTTTATCGTCCTCGACAAACTGGGAAACCCCAACTGGCGCTCGGAATTGCGCGACTCGTTGGGGCGGCAGAGTGGCAATCGTGCCCAAGTCGCTCTTCTTCTTGGCACGGTGATCGCAGAGGGCTTTGTCGCTGTGGAAGCCGAGGATTCCGAGAAGGTGAAGGACATTGGCCGCCGCGTGCTGACTCTATCCAAGGCCATCAACGTCGAAAAAGCTGTTCTCGAGCGCAGCAAAAGCATCACCGACAAGGCGGAGGTGAAGGAATGGATCGCCGTTCGCAAAGAATTCGACGGTGCCCTCCAAGATGTGAAGGCCGCGATGCAGGAGCTCGGAGATGATGATCTCGCTCAACTCGTGAGCGTGGGCGGTTGGATTCGTGGCACGGAGGTCCTGACTTCGATCATCCGCAAAAACTACACCACCGACTCGGCCGAGCTTCTTCATCAGCCTGCACTGGTGAATTTTTTCACCAATAAACTCGATAATCTCTCGAACAAACGCCTTGCCGAAGACGATCTTGTAGACCGGATCCGCAAATTGCTCGCCGCCATCGCGCCTTTGATCGGAGAAGGCGAGGGCGACGCCATTCCTTCCGAGAATGTCACCCGCATTCACAAGATGACCCGCGACACCGTTGCCGCCATCGCTGCGAAGGGAGCCTGAACCCACCGTGAAAAAAACGCTCTCATTTCTTTTCTGTCTCCTCATCGTGGCCTCGGCTTGGGCTTATGTGGATGACGCCCTTTCCTTCGCCTACGAGGCCGCATCGCCCTATGTGAAGAAGGGTTTCAGCGTCCGCGAAGACGCATGGGGAGGTGACCTTGGTGTCAAGGACCAGCAGGCCGTCCAGGCGCAACTCTTCAAGGGGAACGAGTATTGGTTCTGCCTTGGTACCGATGTGAAGGGTGCGGTTCTCTCAGTCAATATCTACGACTCCAAGGGCAACCTCATCAATGTCGAAACCACCCGCGCAGGCCGCCTCTCTTCAGTGCGCGTGGAGCCATCGCGCACCGGTACCTACTACGCCATCGTGACCGTTCACAAATCTCCCGTAGAGCGCACGGGCTGGGCGTTGGTTTACGCCTACAAGTAGTTCTCGATGGAAACCCTCACGCTGGAATTCGAAAACGCCCGCACCGCGCAGTCCGTTTACGGAGGTGATTCCAAGCTTCTGCATGAGTTGGAACGCCGGCTCGAAGTCCGTATCACCGCGCGCGATGGATGGATTCGCGTGGAGGGCGAAAAGGCCGCCGTCGAGCATGCGCGTGATGCCCTCGAGCAACTTCATGCCGCCGTTAAGCGGGGCATTACCATCCATCGCCAGGAATTCGAACATGCTTTGGAGGCGCCAA
>CAXNGJ010000235.1:0-3079 GCA_964201895.1 Terrimicrobiaceae bacterium | reverse complement strand
CGCCCTGTTTTTTGGCGTGAGCCTGCTCCTTGGAAAAAAGCGAGGAATTATCATTCGGCATCTTCTCGAGCGGGAAGCGGCTCGGCGCCTCGTGCGGGAACATGTCCTGCGTGCCATCTTCGAATGCGCCGAGGAAGGCAGGTCTGTTGTCAGCCTCGAGCAGGTTCTGGCGAAGCGCCCGTGGAAAAAAAATGAAGTGGTCTCTGAAATCGCTCAACTGACCGATGACGGCCTTCTCACCACCGAACCGTCAGGAGGCAGCTTTCAATTGAACGGCCGTGGGGACAGCGAAGCGCGGAGGTTGGTTCGAAATCACCGGCTCTGGGAAATATACCTCCTTAACCACGCGGATGTCGCACCGGCTCGAGTGGATCGCGACGCTGACTTGATTGAGCATGTTCTGGATCAGCGACTCGTCGATGAATTGGAAGATCTGCTCGATGAAAAGGCGCGCGAGCGTCTTGTGCCAGGCAACCCTGAAAAAAAACTGCCATGATCTGGACTGAACTCGACACGTGGATTGTTGTCACCGGTGCATTAACCGCCATGGCCTGCGCGGTGCCCGGTGTTTTTCTACTACTTAACAAACAAAGCATGCTCGGCGACGCCATCAGCCACGCGGTGCTGCCGGGCTTGGCAATCGGCTTTCTCGTTTCCGGCACGCGGGATCCCCTTCCGATGCTGATTGGCGCGGTCCTTGCAGGGCTTTTTACAGGCGTTGTGAGTGGAGTGATCGAGCGCCGTGGGCGTGTTGAAACCGGGGCCTCGCTCGGAGTTGTTTTTTGCAGCCTTTTCGCCCTGGGGCTCATTTTGATTCGCATCGCGGCGGATCATGTCGATCTCGATCCCGGATGCGTCCTGTATGGAGCGCTCGAACTCGCGGTCATTGACTCTGCGGCTGTGCCACGCATCGTCTGGCAGTCCGGCGCCATCCTTATTCTCAACCTGGCTCTGGCGGTGGTCTTCTTCAAAGAACTCCAACTTGCCGCTTTCGACCCCCGTTTTGCAAAAGCGAGCGGAATTCCCTCAGGCTGGATTCAGCAAGGACTCACCATAGTCACCGCTCTGACAACAGTTGTGGCTTTTGAAAGTGTTGGAAGCATTCTGGTCATCGCCATGTTGATCGTGCCGGGGGCCACAGCCATGTTGCTGAGCCGAAGAGTGGCAGGGGTTCTCTCTTGGAGCCTCGTGCTCGCTTTCTGTAGCGCTGTGCTTGGACACTTGCTGGCAATTTCCGTGGGACCGGCTTGGCTTGGCTGGCTGACAGGCCGCCAAGATCTGGGTTCCTTGAGTTCCGCAGGGATGATGGCCGCCAGCGCGGGGGGTATTTTTTTTACCCTCCTCGCCGCTTCGCACCTTGTTCAAAGATTCCTGCCAACCCTGCAGAAACGCGCTTTATGAAGTTTGAGCGAAGGCTTTTTCTTCCCCGCTCGGGCGACTCTGGTTAGAATGCAAAGCTAATGATCAAAGTCGAAAATCTCACAAAGCGCTTCGGTGGATTTACCGCTGTGAATGGCATCGATTTTCAGGTGCAGAAAGGCGAGATCGTGGGATTTCTTGGGCCAAACGGTGCGGGCAAAAGCACCACGATGAGGATGCTTTCAGGCTTCCTTCCTCCGACATCCGGCAAGGCGGAGGTGGCTGGATTCGATGTTTTTGCGGATTCCCTCCACGCCCGTGAACACATCGGCTACATGCCTGAAAATGTTCCTCTTTACACCGATATGCGGGTCAATGAGTTCCTCCGCTACCGCGCAGCCTTGAAGGGCGTTCCTGGACGCCGTCTCAGGGAACGCGTGGGTGATGTTCTGGAGCTGTGCGGACTCAAGGATGTGGAGAAAAAACTCATCGGAAACCTCTCCAAAGGGTATCGGCAACGCGTGGGCTTGGCAGACGCCATGAGCCATGAGCCTGATCTCCTGATCCTCGACGAGCCAACCATTGGATTAGACCCGAATCAAATCCGCCTTGTTCGCGACCTGATACACAATTTGCGCCGACATCATACCATCCTCCTCTCGACGCACATTCTGCCCGAGGTCGAAATGCTCTGTTCGAGGGTTATCATCATTAACAAAGGCCTCATTGAAGCGCTCGACACTCCTCAAAATCTCCGCGCCCACCTCGGTCAGGCTGGACACGTTGTTTTTGATGCCATCGTGCCCAATGCCGCTGCGGCCGCATCCGCCCTCCGTGCCCTGGATTCCGTGCAAAGCGTGTCGCACCGGGAAGATGGTGAGTGGACTGTCTTCACCATCCATGCGGCGCCGGGCAATGATCCCAGGGAAACGCTCTATCGCTATGCGGTGGATCATCAATGGAGGGTCCGCGAGATCAGTCGCCCGCCGGTTTCGCTGGAGCAGGTTTTTGCCGAAGTCACCGGGGGAGAGGAAAGCTGACGACATGAGGAAGTTTTTCATTTTATTCGGACGCGAAGTCTCCAGCGCCTTTCACCAACCGCTGGCCTATGTCGTGCTGTTTTTCTTCCTCATCGTCACAGGATTCAACTTTCAAGCGGGAGTCACACTCCTGAACACTGGCGCGGGAACGGTCACGATGGTGCAGGCCTTTTTCAACACCGTGTATTTCTGGTTCCCCTTCGTGCTCGTTTTTCCGCTGATCACAATGCGGGTCTTCGCCGAAGAGGCAAAAATGGGACCACTTGAAACGCTGATGACTGCTCCCGTGAAGGATGCTCAAGTCGTCTTGGCCAAATACGCCGGGTGTTTGTTTTTTTACTTCATCCTCTGGGCGCCCAGCCTCATTTACTTCGTGGTTTTCCAAGAGATCACCGGAGTGAATGCTGCCGAAGCCGTTGGAAGCTATGTGGGAGCCTATGGCATGCTTATTCTCATGGGACTGCTTTTCACAGCGATCGGTTGCTTGGCCTCGACGCTCACAGATAACCAGATCGTCGCTGCCATCATCTCCTTCGCAGCGATTCTGGGGTTCTTTTTTCTGGGGCTTCTTTCGTTTCTTTTACCCTCCACTGGAACCTTCCTGAGGGAGTTGACCTATTACCTTTCGCCCGTTGAACACATGATGGATTTTTCGCAGGGGCTGTTCGACACCCGACCGG
>CAXNGJ010000234.1:0-3084 GCA_964201895.1 Terrimicrobiaceae bacterium | reverse complement strand
CCATCATCCGCGTTCGGCACGGATGGAAAATCCACATCGCGTGCGACCGCCGCGAATGGCGAGCAAGGCAGCCTCATGCACGAAGCAATGAGGCGTGGCGTGCGAACGGGTCTCGTGAACTCCGGCAGCATCATTGAGCCCGGCACCGCTTGCTTCGTCGCCAGCACTGCGCAACGGGACGACTACGAGCAAATCACTGCACAGGTTGTCGAATCCGGTGTGGATGTCATTCTCAGCGGTGGCGAGGAGTGGTTTTTCCCTTCATCCAAAGAGGGGCATCACGTGAAGGCGGGCAAGCGAACCGATGGACGCGACCTCATCGAGGAAGCTAAAAAAAATGGCTACACAGTTGTCTTCAATCGCACTGAGCTTCAGTCCGTGCCTCCCGAAACCAAGAGGCTGCTTGGCATTTTTGCCGAGCAGGACACATTCAACGACATGGATGCCGACAAGTTGAAGGCGCTGGGCTTGCCGACTTATTCTCCGCTCGCTCCCACTCTTCAGGAAATGACTTCCGCAGCCCTTCGTGTGCTTGCTCCAGGGCCATTTTTTCTCGTGGTGGAGGAGGAGGGTTCCGATAACTTTGCGAATTTCAACAATGCCCAGGGCACGCTGGATGCGCTTAAACGGGCGGACGATGCCTTTGGAAGCGCGCTGGACTTTTTAGGGCAATACCCCGAGACACTCCTCATCACCGCTGCCGATAGCTCGGCCGGTTCCATGGATGTTCTTGGCTTCCCGCCGAAGCCAGACTTGCTCGCCAAGGCTGCAAGCGGGAAGGACGCCAACGGCGCTCCGTACGGATTGACTCCTGAGCGTCAACCATTCCTCTCGAAGCCAGACCGCTCCGGAGTGGCACATCCGTTTGTCATCACCTGGGGAACGACGGGCGACTCATCTGGTGGGATTCTCGTCCGCGCAGCAGGCAAAAATGCGGATAAGGTCCAAGGAAATTTCGACAATACGAAAATTTACAGCCTCATGCGCGAGGTTCTCTTCGAAGACTAATGCCCCCCGCGCTGCAAAATCTGTAAGTTACCTTCCTGCCACGCCGAACCAAAAATTGGGACGATCGTCCAAAATTTTGGTTTGTTTGACGGGTTGTTAAGTGTGTTTGCGGTCGCCGGATTTCGAGGCACAGTGCCTGAGTATTTTGAGTCTTTGATTAGTTTTCAATGCGGGTGTAGCTTTATCCATGCTTTCGAAGATTCTCCGAACAGCTGCCCTGCTTCTGGTCGCTGCTCCGTTGGGCCTGCACGCTACAGCGGTACGCCTCACTCCGGAGCAAATGCGCGACGCCTCGTTTCTTGACACCGTCTCCATTCCCACGCCTGGTGAGTTCTTTCTCGCTGTCGACAAACAATGTCAACCCAATTGGAGCAAGCTTCTCCGCCCGTCTGTCCCTGCTTCCACGTCCGATCGCGAACGCATAGCCCTGCAACTTGGAATGCTCGCAGCCGACGGTTTTATGGCGATCGAGGCACAGGACGGACAGAGTGTTAAAAACACCGCGCGCGACACCCTCCTTCTCGCCAAAAAACTCAATGTGAGCCAACAAATCGTCGCCCGCAGTCAGAGTATATCCGACTTTGCCGATGCCGGAAATTGGAACCGCCTGCGCGAGGAATTGGATGCCATGCAGAATGACATTCGACTTTGCCTGTTGGAGCAAAAAGACAGCCCGCTCGTCGTTTTGGTCATGGCGGGCTCTTGGGTTCGCCAGTTGGATATGGCATCTAACCTCCTTGCTGCGAATGACAACTCCGCATCCACTGCTCTGCTTGTTCAACCTGAAATCGCCTTTCGCATCCTGAGCCGTATCGAGAATCTTCCTGAAAACTCGAAAAAACGTCCTATTGTCAAACAGCTCTCAGAAGGCTTGCACACCGCATCGGCTCTGATGTCGCAATCCACTTCTTCCCTGCCACCCTCGGCTGTTCAGAGTATTGCTTCAACCATGTCCGCAATCACAGCCGCTACATCGGATGTGGATTGTAAAAAATGAAACCGCAGACTCTTCTCATTGCGCTCTCCTTAGTCGCCATGGCTCACGCGCAGGAGGAGATGTCTGCGCCGGCGAATTCCTCTCCGCTCGCCTGGAATTCAAACGACAAAAGCCCGCGTAGCCTCGCGCTGGAACTCGCTGCGGGAAATGAAGGCGAGGGCTACCAAGTCCGCGATGGCTTCTGGTCCGGAACGCTTGCCAAGGCCGAGCCGATTCTTCTCGAGGTCTATCTTTTCACTGGAAACGACTACAGGTTTTCAGCCGCAAATCTGGATGCCTTTTCACAATTGAGGTTGTCGATTTTCGACGGTTCGGGCTATCCCGCAGGGCAAGAATACTCGGGTGGCTCCTCTTGTGCCACGGCCGGCATCTCCGTGATTCGCAGCGGAAGGTATTTCATCCGGCTTGTCATGACGGAAGGTGACAAAGCCGATACCTGTATGGTATATTCTTATAAGTAATTTTGCCATGACCGCTGCATCCACCACTGAGAAACTGAACAGCCCGCAAGTGCGTCAGTTTTCTGTTTTTCTTCAAAATAAAGTGGGTGCGCTTCTCGAGATCGTGCGCCTGCTGGATCAGAATAACATCATCGTTCTCGCACTCAGCATTGCGGAATCCTACGAGTCCGCAATCAGCAGGATCATCGTCAGTGACCCCGACCGCACCGAGGAGCTTTTTCGCGAGCACGACATTCCACACAGTTCCTGCGAACTCATGGTCGTCGAGTTGGCCGATGGTCCGGGCGATCTCTCGAAGCTGCTCGCCGCCCTGCTCATGGCCGAAGTGAATGTCCACTTCAGCTACCCGCTTTTGGTGCGTCCTCGCGGCCGTGCCGTACTCGTATTGCATGTGGATGACATCGAGTGCGCCACTTCTGTTCTTCTCGGGGAAGGCTTCAAGCTTCTCACCCAAGGCGACCTCTCCCGCTGATCATGTCTGAAAGCGCGGCCTCACGATCCCAGGCTACGCGCATCCTTTCCGGATTGCTCATCGGCCTTGTCCTCGGGCTTGCTGCCGGAGCCGCGTTGCCCGAGTCGGCTCAGACCTCGCTGAACTGGTGGATCGATCAGGTCATC
>CAXNGJ010000233.1:0-3086 GCA_964201895.1 Terrimicrobiaceae bacterium | reverse complement strand
GGATGAAATACTCGCTCGTGTCGCGCGAGGTCATCGCCGATTCGATCGAGACGGTCGTGGGTTGTCAGGGCTTTGACGGATTTGTGGCCATCGGCGGCTGTGATAAAAATATGCCGGCGTGCATCATGTCTATCGTTCGCATGAACCGTGCGGCGGTCTTTGTCTACGGCGGGACCATCCTGCCCGGTTGCCTCTCCAAACGGCAACTGGATGTCGTCTCCGTTTTCGAGGCCGTCGGTCAGTGCGCTGCCAATAAAATTACCAAAAAAGAACTGCACGATGTGGAGTCGCATGCCATCCCCGGCCCGGGCTCCTGTGGAGGAATGTATACGGCCAATACCATGGCCTCCGCGATCGAAGCGATGGGCTTCAGTCTTCCAAACAGCTCGGCGCAAAACGCTGTCTCGCCCCAGAAGAACGCGGATTGCCGGAACGCCGGCGCCGCAGTTCTTAACATGCTCAAGCGCGGCATCCTGCCCTCTGATATCATCTCCAAGGAGGCCCTCGAAAATGCCATCACGGTCATCATCGCCCTCGGGGGATCCACAAACGCCGTGATGCACCTGCTTGCTATCGCGCACACGGCCAGAATCAAGCTCACGCTGGAGGATTTCACCCGCATTGGCCGTCGTGTGCCGGTTCTGGCCGATCTGAAGCCAAGCGGCCGTTTTCTTATGTCCGAGTTGGTCTCCATCGGCGGCATCGTGCCACTGATGAAGACCCTGCTTGCGGAGGGATTGCTCCATGGTGATTGCCTCACGGTCACAGGCAAAACGCTTAAACAAAACCTCGCTCCCTTTAAGCCCTATCCCAAAGGCCAGGAGATCATCCGCCCCATTAAGAATCCGATCAAAAAAGACAGCCATCTCGTGATTCTCAAGGGCAACCTTGCCTCCCAGGGTGCCGTCGCCAAAATCAGCGGCAAGGAAGGCGAAAAATTCAGCGGCAGCGCGCGGGTTTTTGAATCCGAGGAAACAGCCCTTGAAGCCATCCTCGCCAACAAAATCAAGAAGGGCGATGTCATCGTGATCCGATACGAAGGGCCTCGCGGCGGTCCTGGGATGCGTGAAATGCTTTCGCCTACCAGTGCCGTCATGGGAGCCGGTCTGGGCAAGGATGTCGCCCTCATCACGGATGGTCGCTTTTCGGGAGGCACGCACGGATTCGTTGTCGGGCACATCACTCCCGAGGCGTTTGATGGCGGCGCGCTGGCCATTGTCAAAAATGGCGACCCGATTACGATTGATGGCGTGAAGCATGCGCTCACCCTCGATATCCCAGCCAAGGAAGTTGCAGCCCGCTTGGCGAAGTGGAAGAAGCCGAAGCCGCGCTACGACCGTGGTGTCCTTGCAAAATACGCCAAGCTCGTCTCCACCGCATCCGAAGGCGCCGTCACCGACGGCAGCCTGTAAAACTCGATAGACCATGAGGCAACAATACCCGGCCAATCCCATGCAGGCTGCGGCTTACCACCGCTACCTGAGCGCGCCCTGCGCTCCGGGTGCCAATACCCAGGCCTCGATCAGTTTCGGCGAGAGCACGAATTCGGATTTTCTCCGTCAGGCATGGCAAGTCGTCATCCAGCGGCATCCTATCCTCCGTTCCGCCTTCACGAAAACGATGGAGGGCGTCATGGTCCGTGAGGCGGACAAAGCTGAACCACACTGGATTTCCCTCGATTGGCAGAGCATTCCTGCCGGTGATATCCCCGCAAAATGGAGTGGCCTTCTCGCGGCTGATGCTCTCGCCGATTTTGAGCCGATTGCTATTCCACTCATTCGCTTCCACGAAATACGCCTTCCTGGCGGCGCCGGCCACTATCTCCTGACCGCACCCGCCTTCCTGTTGGATGAATTTTCAATCACCCGCGTCCTTCTGGATTTGCTCCTCACCCTGGGTCAGGTGCCTTTGTCGCCTGTGGGAAATCTCCCCGAGTATCTCAAGCCCAAAGGTTGGACGGATTTTCTCAAGAATGCCGAAGCGCCATTACGTTTGGAACCCCGCTTCGGAAATGGTGAGCAGGTTCGCGCCTCTCTCTTGCTGAACCGGGATAAAACATCTGCGTTCTCGAAATTCTGTCTGGACCACGATCTCGAAGAGAGTCTTGCCCTGCGATGCCTTTGGTCCCTCCTTCTTCGCCGCTTTGGAGCCACCGGCAATGTCATGCTCACCCTGTTCGATGCCCGGGGCGACTCCACCGAGGCCGGCTTTTTTCAAAACTGGCTTCCCGTGGTCCATTCGTGGAATGACTCCGTGGAAGACTGGTTGGATGCCGAGCAGGCGCTCACGGATGCCATGTCCGAGAATATCTGGATCGAAGGCGACGAGGCGCTGCGCGGTTCCGGAGTCGATTTCACGCAGCAGGACATACCCGTCACCTTCGCTTGGCGGGGATCATCCATCAACGACATCATTCACACCGCCCTGCCGCGCTGGATCAACTTCGATGCCCAGCTTCAACAAACGACCCTCCAGGGATTGGTTCTTGAGGCGCGTCCCGGACCTCGTTTGGAACTTTCGCTCACCGGTCCTTTCGGCTCGGAGCCTGCGTTGAAGGATCTTCTGGGCCGACTCATTGAAATCATTGGTTCAATCGCGGATAATCTCGCCAAGCCGGTGAACCGTATGCCGGTTCTTTTGCCCGACGAAATTCTTCAACTGCGCGATTGGTCGCGCGGGCCTGAGATTCGCCAGCAACCAGCCTCCATCGTCGAGGCTTTCCGCAAGGTGGTTCAACGAAATCCGGAGTCCATCGCCGTCAAGTTTGGTGATTATGAAATGACCTATGCGGAGTTGGATGCCCTCTCCGACAAACTCGCCGCGCATCTTGCCCAGACGGGGCTCGCCGGCGGTTGGCATGCCGCGCTTTTTCTTTCCCCGTCCGCTTGGGTTAGCGTCGCCATGCTTGGAGCCTGGAAGGCTGGAAATTCCTGCCTCGCCATCGATCCCACTGCGCCTGCTGATTGGGTGGAATCCACGCTTGCCGCCCACGATGTGGCATTGGTCTTTTGCGACGGCGCAAGCTCGGTAGGAATCGATGCCGGAACACGCCGCCGCATCACGATCGATCAGGATTGGGAGACATT
>CAXNGJ010000232.1:0-3088 GCA_964201895.1 Terrimicrobiaceae bacterium | reverse complement strand
GACAACCGTGGCGCCCGCAAGCAAGCAACGGATGAGAATGGAAAAACCGCTCACATGGTTCAACGGAAGCGAGAGCAACCAAGCGCAACCGGGTTGAATTGGCATCATCGCCGCCGCGCCCAGAGCATTGACAATATGGGATTCCAAATCATGCCATACGGCGCGCGGCTCACCGGTCGAGCCTGATGTAAACAAGAGCGTCCCGGCAGAGGCCACCGTGAACGGGCAGGATTGTGACGCCGAACGCAAGAAGCCCTCCGCTTTCCACAAACCATCCGCACCAATCCCCTCCGCTCGCCTCAGCGCCTCAGCCTCCGGAAGACGGGGACTCAACGGCGCCAGCAAGCAATCCCGCGTAAGCAATGCCAGCAACAGCGTGGCATGGGAGAAATCAGGGGCCGCCCAAGTGGCAAACGGCCTTGCAATATCGAAAGAAAGGCCAGCCAAGCGCGAATTCAAAAAGCTCTCCAACTCGGAATATCGAACGGAGCGCCCGCTGGCGCGGTCGAGCAAGGCCACGGCGTCACCAAAGTCCGCAGCTTTAGAGAGGATGGAGCTTTGAAATATCGACATCCGGCAGAAGGGATTCCCCATGAAAAATAAAATCGCCCAAATCAAGACGCTCGCAGAGGACATCCGCTTCAAGGCGCGAGTAAGTATCCAAACCAGCCGCCACTGAACGAGGCAGCGTCAACGAGAACCTCCCTAGGGCATAAATACCAACCCCCGACTCGTAGCAGGCACTCACGACAGAAGCCATGCCAAGCGCATCGCCTGCTTCCGCAAAATCCCGGCACACCTTGAACCCACCCATAAGTGTTGGCTTGAGAACCAAAGCTGACGCGCCCTTGAAAGCGGGCAATTCTGAGGGGCTGATTTCCCTCAACGTCTCGTCCAATGCGATTCCGACAGGGCAGTTTTTTATCAAGTCCGGCAGCATGGAAAAATCCCGCAGGGGTTCCTCAAAATAGTCCACTGGATACTCCTTGAGCATCTCCGCCACACGCAGAGTGGAATCGAACTCCCAAGCCCGGTTTGGATCGATCCGAAAACGGCACCGTCCATTGGCCAGCGCTAAGATAGTGTGCAACAACAACGGCACGTCCTCCGGAGAAATTCCTGCTACCTTGATCTTAAAACACCGGCATCCCCTCGCAAGGGCGGAGCGCGCGAGCTCCAGTATTTCCTGAGAAGATCCGTCAAGCAGAGCATTCAAGGGAAGGTGATCACGTCTTGAGATCCATATCCCATATTTCTGGACTGAGCATCTCGCCGCTTCGATGGCGCATACGAGAGACGAAGGCGCCTGGGCCTCACTCTTCTCAGAGCGAATCGTGGCAATGACATCCTCCAAAGTCTCGGCGTTCCAACCCGGAAGCGGAGCCGCATCCCCCCACCCCACACCGCCCTCAGAGTTTTCAAGGCGTATAAGAATTCCTTCCCGGATTCCTCCGCCAGTCATAGGCAGGGCATATCGAAAAAATCCCATTCCCTGACGCCAATCCGTTTCATTGAAAGTGCGGGGATTCATTTCTGCGTCAAAAGAAACAGGGAAATAATCGCCGCCATCGAGAGACTGGCATTAGCGGTCAGAGGAAAAACACGGTTGATCTCCCTCATGTCACGAATTCGAAAAACAGCCAATCCCACGGCAATGCCATGAAAAACAGCGGGAATAAAACAAACCATCGCCATCCACCAAACAAGGAGGCCATCACGCCAAAGCCAAAGCGGTACGAGACAAGGAGCAAAAAGGCACAAGACAATCTCCCAACGGGCAAAATCCGCACCGAAGCGCACGGCAAGGGTTTTTTTATTCGATAGAAGATCGGAATCCCGGTCACGAAGGTTGTTCAGCGCGATCAAAACGACTGAGTAAAATCCAGGCACAGCTCCAAGAATGAGCGATGTCATAGAAAATTCCCTCGCCTCGACAAAATAAGTGCCGGAAGTCGCCACCAATCCAAAAAACACAAAAGTGAAAACATCACCCAATCCCACATAGGCAAGTGGAAATGGTCCGGCGGTGTACAGAATGCCGCAGAGAATCGATACCATGCCAATGACCGCCACAGGCCATCCTGCCCGTGCGATAAGCCACAAACCCGCAAGTGAGGCCACAGCAAAACAAAATGACATTCCCCAAAAAACGGTCCGTGGCTTCAGAAGCCCGGCGGATGTGACTCTCACGGGTCCGAGGCGATCCGCGCGATCAGCGCCTTTTTTCGCATCCCAATAATCGTTGGCCAGATTCGTGCCGATCTGGATGAAAACCGCGCCGAGAAAAGCCAGAAATGCTGCGATCCCATCACCCAATCCGCGAGAATAGGCGAGGGCGGTCCCAAGCAGGACAGGCGATATTGAGGCAAAAAGCGTCTTAGGGCGGCTTGCAATCACCCATGCCATGAGGGGACTTGGTAAGGACGCACTCACGGACGCTTGGGAAATTTTCCGAAGTCCGGCTGGCGTTTTTCCACGAAGGCATTCCTTCCCTCCTGCCCCTCCTCGGTCATGTAATAAAGAAGTGTGGCATTGCCGGCGAGTTCCTGCAGGCCCGCCTGGCCGTCGCAGTCGGCATTCAACGCCGCCTTGAGACAGCGGATCGCAAGCGGAGACTTATCGAGAATCTCGCGGCACCATTTCACGGTCTCGATTTCAAGTTCGTCCCAAGGCACGACCGTGTTCACGAGACCCATCTCAAGCGCCTGCTTGGCATCATAGGTGCGGCACAGAAACCAAATCTCGCGTGCCTTTTTCTGTCCTACGATCCGCGCCAGATAGCTCGCACCGAACCCCCCATCAAAGGAACCCACGCGCGGCCCGGTCTGGCCGAACTTCGCATTTTCAGCAGCGATTGTAAGGTCGCACAGGACATGAAGCACATGCCCGCCACCGACCGCCCAGCCGGCCACCATGGCGATAACCGGCTTGGGACAGGTGCGAATATCCCGCTGAAAATCGAGCACGTTCAAACGCTCGACGCCACTGGCATCGGAATACCCGGCTTCACCACGAATTTTTTGGTCCCCTCCGGCACAAAATGCCAACTCGCCCTCGCCCGTTAGAATGACCACGCCGATCGAGGCAT
>CAXNGJ010000231.1:0-3103 GCA_964201895.1 Terrimicrobiaceae bacterium | reverse complement strand
GTAAATCGGAGAGGCGGAGATCGACTCATGGAGACTCACAACCTTGCGTGCGGCTTCCAAGCCCTCACCGCCTGATTTCCAAGCCTTGGCGAGCAAGGCCGGCACTGTCGCTGACAGAAGGGCCTCCACCAAGCTGATGAGAATTTGCGATTGGGCGCGGCGCTTATTCTTCTCCGGGTTGAACTCCACTTTCGCGAATGCCTGGGCCTGTTCCAGATCAGAAAGCACAGCCTCGCCGATGAGGAAGTCGCAAGCCGCCAGAGCCTCGTCATCCTTGAATTCCGAGCCGCCTCTCAGCACGCGACTGAAACGCGGCAACTCCAGCAAACGACGCAGAATTCGCAATTCTCCCGTGGATTGAAAACGTGGCCACTCCAGCGCGATGAGGCCTGCCTCCGTGAGATCCAGACGACCTCCATCAGGCAAAAACGCCCTTCCCCCACGCGACTCCACCTCAGTGCAAAAAGTGCTACCGAGCGTCGGATCGGCCAGAACGATCGCATAGTCGCCGGCCTTCCGTGCAGCCGCTACAAAATCCAACGCCTGCCGAGCCTCGTCCTCCGGCGAACGTAGAACCGCGATTTGCAAGGAATCCAGCGCCACTCGGCAGTCCGCCCATTCTTCGGGAACAGGCCTCCCCATCTGATCGAAGCCGCCAGCCAGCTCGCCGGGCATCCACACCAAGACCTCAACCCTTGTGCCACGCTCGGCCAGTGCCTCGGCGTATCGCTGCGCAACCACAGGCAGATCGGGAATACAAACGATGACCAAGCGATCCAATCCCGCCACGCGCGAAGGAGACGCCATTTCCGAGAAGCGGGCCTCATTTGGGTCGGTGAGTTCGCAGGCGTTCAACAGCGTGAGGTAGGATCGATAAATTTTTGCAAGCGCCTCCCAACGGACCGCATCCTCACCGCAGACCTCGACCACACGTGCATCCGAGGGGCGCCATCCCGCCTCCGCCAAAAGATCACAGAGATCACATAAAACGCCCCCGCTTTTCAGCCGCGCCGCATCGGAATCCAACCTCGCGTCTCCAAAAAGTGGCTCCAAAATGACCTCACCCATCGTTTTTAAAGCCAGCGCCCAAGCTCCCTCACGCTCAAACCGCTCCGCGATCCTCACGCCATCCGGCAAGAGCGCCCGCAGCGGCTGGGTGAAGCGGGGCGACAGCACCCCGCGCTCCGCCAAAGCCCGCCGAATCCGACGACCCGCCCCCGCCGTAGGAATCCACACCTCGACCCGACTCAAATCAAAGCCTGCGCCCTGGTGCAAAAACTCCGCCACTTGGGAAGCCAATGGTTCTGTTTTCGGTAAAAAAAATGTTTGGGGCATATGGGAAATAGATAGGAAATTTTTGAGTTTTATACAATTGCAATCTGCTGATTTTTATTATTTTTCGTTTATTGTTTTATTTTTTATAGTTATACCAGATAGCTGCCTCATGAAATGCAACAGCCTAAAATTTTGTAGGAATCGCCGCGACTGGGAATGATGCGGAAGTCCGGACGCAGACCGACACAGTTGATAACGAATTCGCCCCCAGTGGTGTGCTGAGGATTTGCCAGCCACAGTTGAATCCTAAAGTCGCATAAATCAAATAGAGCGCCAAACATGAGCGAACACAAAAAACCAAAATTCATCCCTTGATGACCTCCTCAGAAAGACGCGAATCCGGCGGTAAACTTCAGATGATCTTGGAAGCCGATCTGTGTGTGCTGGGGGGGGAGGTGGTGATTGTGCAAAAACAGAATTGCCTTGGCCGTGTGGCCACGCTGACCATGGTCGATATCTCGCAAGCAACTGAAAGGAACAGGCAAAATTTCTCATGAAAATCACCCCTCTACTAACCCCGCACGCTATAGTCCAACGCCACCAGACCATTCCCGTCTGGGGCTGGACGGATCAGCCCCGCGCCCGCATCAGAGCCCGTCTGGGGACCAGCCAAGCAGAGGGAGTTTCGGGCGACGATGCCCGCTTCCTGCTGCGCTTGCCCGCCCTGCCGGCCGGGGGACCGCACACGCTGGTGGTGGAGGGACTCGACGGCGAGGAACGACTCGAGGTGCCGGACATTCTCGTTGGCGATGTCTGGCTCGCGTCGGGCCAGTCCAACATGCAATGGTCAATGTCGGCATCGGATTACACGGCTGAGATCGCCGCGGCCAAACCGGATCAGATCCGCATGATCACGATCGCCAATCGCGCCGATGCGGCGCCGCAATCGACAGTCAACGGCGAGTGGCAGCTGGCCACTCCGGAAACGATGGGCAAATTCTCTGCGGTGGCGAACGTTTTCGCGCAGCGGTTGCAAGATAAAATCGGCATCCCGTTTGGCATCATCAACGCGAGTTGGGGCGGCACCTTCATCGAGACTTGGATCAGCCGGGAACGACTCCTGCGCCATCGCGCCAAGCGCGATTGGGTGAGGAACTACGAGGACTTCGTGAACAGCAAGGCGGGCTGGGAGAAGCGCTCTCTGGAGGAGATTCTGCCGGCCGACCCGGGCAATCATGGTGTCGAGAAAGGCTGGCACGCGGCGGCGTTTGATGACCGCTCTTGGGAAACCATGCCGCTGCCGGGCACCTGGCAGCAACACGGGCACAACTATTCGGCGGTGATGTGGTTCCGGACGCGCGTGACGCTGCCCCCTGCTCTGCGCGGCAAGCCCCTGACCCTGCACCTCGGCGCGGTGGACAAGCAGGACATCACTTACGTCAACGGCGAGGAAATCGGGCGCACGGGATCCGGGTTCGACGAAAGCCTCTGGGCGGAACACCGCAAATACACCATACCGTCCGCGCTGACCCAAGATGCGGAGCTCGTGATCGCCGTGCGGGCTTATTCGTTCCGTTTTAGCGGCGGCCTGATCGGGCCTGCGTCCGAGATGCGCTTGGTCGCCACTGAGAATGCGGAGGAAACCTCGATCCCGCTGGCCGGAGACTGGCGTTGCCAGGTCGAGCACAACTTCGGTTTGGTCGGGGTGAGCGAGAGCATGGGGCACGGGCAGCCCAACTCGCCATACATGCTTTTTGAGAACATGATCCGGCCGCTGCTGCCGGTCGGTATCGCCGGGGCGATCTGGTATCAGGGCGAGTCCAACGCC
>CAXNGJ010000230.1:0-3119 GCA_964201895.1 Terrimicrobiaceae bacterium | reverse complement strand
TGGCGCCATCCGCTGAGCGGCAGATTTCGCGAAAGACTTCAAAACGCGTCACATCGCCGAGCAATGCCGCAAAGTCGCCCGAACGAGATTCGCGGCAGGAGACCTGCACACGCGCACCGCGCTTGCGGAGGACTTTCAGCGCGGCAGAGGCCTTCCGGAGATTGTTTTTATCCAAAATCAAAAGGATATCATTTGCATCCGCTGGAAGTGTTCGCAGGCCGCGATGAAAGGATCCGTTGCGGCATGCGGCATAGGCATAGATGCCTTCAGGGGCCGGACCGGCATCATTTGGGCCTCCAGGGCCGTTAGCAAACGACCGGTTGCGCGAGGGTGAGCCGGGTTGAACAACGGCGAAGCTCATGCGGATTTCACTTTTTCCCAGATACTGTCCAGTTCATCCAAGGGTGTGTCCTCGACCTTGCGCCCGGCGGACCTGAGTTCGCGCTCGATACCTTGAAAGCGAGAGATGAAGCGATTTGTGGACCCCGCGAGGGCCGTCTCGGCATCGACTCCCAGCTTGCGGGCGAGGTTCACGGCCGTGAAGAGCAGGTCGCCGACCTCGGCTTCGAGGGATGTGGCATCACCCGCCGCGATGGCCTCGCGCACTTCCGCGACTTCCTCAGAAAACTTGCCGAAAACAGGTTCGACATCCGGCCAGTCAAATCCAACACGGGCGGCTTTTTTTTGAACAGTCTGAGCCTTGAGCAAAGCAGGGAGTGCCCCAGCAAGATGATCGAGCACGCCGGAAGCGCCGCCTTTTTCAGCTCGCTTGATCTGTTCCCACTGCCGAAGAACCGCGTCAGAATCCGCTGCCAACTTGTCGCCGAAGACATGCGGGTGACGACGGATCATTTTTTCACAGACGGTCGCAGCGACCTCCTCGAGCGAGAAGGCACCTCTCTCGGAGCCCATCTGGGCATGCATGACGATATGAAGCAACAAATCGCCGAGCTCTTCACGCAGGTTGCCATCGTCCGAGCGCTCGATGGCGTCTATGACTTCGTAGCACTCCTCGACAAGCAAGGGCCGCAACGAGGAATGCGTCTGCTCACGATCCCAAGGGCAGCCATCCGGAGCGCGGAGGCGGGCGACAATTTCCTGCAGGCGGGCGATCCCGTCTAAATTTTCCATAGCGAGCTGTTCGAGTTACCGAATTCGTTGACCTCTTCGCTGCTCGTACGAAGCATGAAAAACATCAGGAGCGAAATGGCAAGGATGGTTCCGATGTAAACTCCGAAGCCCAGCCATGACGGCAGCTGCTGCACTGCCATGGCATGATAGAAGTCTGCGAACGAGCGGATCGGCTCCTTGGTGTGAATGAAAATCTTCAGCGTCCAGGCCAGCATCACAAATCCAAAGATGAACGCGTAATTCCGCTTCAGCCGCCGAGCGACCGCCTCGAGCTTGCTGATTTTGAAGGAGGGCAGGATGAGATCCTCGCAAACGAGCCGACGCCACTCACCGTCCAGAATTTTCGGGCTCTGCGAAATCATCGGCACCAGGAAGTGCGCCTCCAGCATGCGAACACGCCCGCGAAACGCGTCATAGAACCGGTAGCGCCGCGCCTCGATCCAAAGCATGATCCAGACGAGGGCGAGATTGAAAAAGAAAATGATGTGCGGCACCTCGCGAATCGAAAAAGCAAATCCAATAATCGTGGTGCTGGTGGTAATGGCCCATGTCGTTGTGACATCCAGCCTCTGGCGCCAGATCATGATGCGACCGAGTTCGCCCCGATAGAAATGCGACAGGGCGTTGACATAACAGGGATCCTTGAGGTTGGGATCGGTTTGGCGGGGCGGCGGAGAGTCTTGAGGTTCGGGCATTTTTAGGATCCCCCGTCCTTCGCGATCAGTTGGGCGCGGGCCTTTTCGAGGCGCTCGCGCTCGCGCGGCGTCAGGCTACCAATGCCGTGGCGGGAGATTTTTTCAAGGATCGGATCAATCGCATCGAGCGCATCCCCGCTGGCAGGCGCTGGATTGGGACGGGCTACCGGTCGGGGCGAAGGCTTGTTTTTTTGCGAGCGTTCAGGCAAGCGGAAGCTGAAGCGCCCCTGCTGAAAGCCGATGAAAAGACACGCCGACACGCAATCCACCGCCAAAACAGCAAGGGATTGATAGTCTGAAAGGGCCAAGCATTGGAGCGAATTGATGGCCAGGAGAGCAAGTGCGATCCATTTTGCCTGGATGGTGAAAAGGATTTCAGCGGTCGGATAGATCAAGGCAAACGCGACGAAGACGCCAAAGTGCAACGCGCTCGATCCGGCGTAAATTGTGCGCCAACCCGAAAAATCGCACAGTGTGAGAAAAACAGGCGGCGCAAGCAGCAGAATGAGGTAAAGCTTTAGAAAGGCCGAGCGGCCAAGGTAGCTCTCGATCTCCCTGCCGAAAACGACAAGCAGATACAGCTCGAACAAAAACACCCAGTAAGGCGGCGTGTGGATAAACGCATAGGTGAAAAGTTGCCAGAGCGACGCATCGCGCGCCACCGAGTCACTCGAAAACATCAGCGATTGCAGCAACGCCTCGGAACCAGCCGCCATCGCCAGAGCGCTCAAAATGAGAGTGACTCCGTGCAATCCAGCCACCACCGTGCTCACATAGACTGGGAAATTTCCCAGCCAGGTGAGAGGCCCGTCATTGTCTGGACTGCGTTGCGCAATCATTTCAATCGAGAAGCTATGCCCTAATAGGGAGCCCCACAAGTGGGAAGTCGCGCTGGCTTTTTCCTATTGCGAAGCGCCTGAGACGACGGCAAAGTGCGGCGCATGGGAACATTTGTGATATTTCTGATCGTTTTGGCCGTGATCGCGGGGTTTTTCCTGCTCTTTGTCGTCGGCCAATACAACCATCTCGTGACGCTCCGGAACCGCTTCAAAAACGCCTTCTCGCAGATCGATGTTCAGCTCAAACGCCGCTACGATCTCATCCCGAACCTCGTCGAAACCGCCAAGGGCTACCTCCAGCATGAGAGCAAAACTCTCGAGGCCGTCACCCAGGCCCGCAACATCGCCCAAACGGCCACCGGCCGCGCTGCCGCGAATCCCGGCGATCCGGCTGCGATGCGCGAACTCGCAGGCGCCGAGGCCGGGCTCACCGGCGCTCTCGGACGCCTCATGG
>CAXNGJ010000229.1:0-3130 GCA_964201895.1 Terrimicrobiaceae bacterium | reverse complement strand
GGCTTCGGCTTCAAAGCCCAACACAGCATTCACACCCTTGACCCATTTCAAAAGGCTTATGGCCTCACTTGGTGTGAGCGTGCCTTCGTCCATTCGGCGGTTGGTCGTGCGGATCATGTCAAAAATCACGGCCAGGGCGGCCGAGATGTTCAAGTCATCATCCAACGCCTCGCCGAAGGCATCGCCCGTTTCCATGAGATTTTCGCCCGAGGCGCCCTTTGGCAATTCCTGGAGGCGGGTCGTCCATTCATCCAGGCGTTGCAGGGCGCTGCGCGCTGCGGCGAGGCCCTCGAAGGTGAAGTTGAGCGGTTCGCGGTATTTGACTGAAATGAGTGCGTAGCGCACCTCGCGTCCGCTCCAGCCTTTTTCCATGAGGTCACGGAGGGTGAAGAAATTGCCCGCGCTCTTGGCCATCTTTGAGCCCTCGACCTGCAGGTGGCGGCAGTGCATCCAAAGACGCACGAATTTTTTTCCAGTCACGCATTCGCTCTGCGCGATCTCGGCCTCGTGGTGCGGGAATATGTTGTCCTCACCGCCGCAGTGGATGTCGAGTTCGGGCCCGAGAATGCCTGTCGCCATGGCGCTGCACTCGATGTGCCAACCTGGCCGCCCGCGTCCCCATGGGCTTTCCCAGCCCACATCGCCATCCGCTTCATCCCACGCCTTCCAGAGTGCGAAGTCGCCGACATTTTCCTTTTCGTATTCGTCGTTGCGAACCCGAACACCGTCGCGGAGTTCCTCCAGATCGAAGTGTGCGAGCTTGCCGTAGTCGGTGAACGAGCGGATGCGGAAATACACGGAGCCATCTTCGGCGCGGTAGGCGTGGCCTTTTTCGATGAGCGTCGAGATCATCCCGATCATCCGGGTGATATGCTCAGGTGCCGTGGCCTCGGGAAAATGATCCGCCCGTTTGATGCGGAGTGTGTCGAGATCCTCGAAGAACGCCTTCTTAAATGGCGCTGTGAAGTCCGCCAGCGCCATGCCACAAGCCCGACAACCTCGGATCGTCTTGTCATCCACATCCGTGAGATTCATGACGCGATCGACCTTCAATCCCCGATACTCGAGATGGCGCTGCAGCAAATCCTCAAAAATGTAGGCGCGGAAATTTCCGATGTGGGCAAAATTGTAAACAGTCGGCCCGCAGGTGTAGAGCCGCACCTTCCCCGCCTCGCGCGGCATGAAGTCCTCGACTTGACGGGTCAGCGTATTGAAAAAACGAAGTGGCATGGATCGCGAAGTAAAGGCGGAACGTGCCGGAAAATCAAATGCTGCTTGAAGATTTCCTCTCTACCAGCGCCTCGAGCACGCAGTCAGCGACTGTTTCTGGATTCAGGTGTCGCCGCCATTCGCCTTTTGGGAGATCGCTGGGAGGGAGAAGCCATTTTTGGCGGCCGTTTTTTGAGTAGGGGGCGTAGACTCCGGGGTGTTGGCCGGCGGAGACAATTACGGCTGAGGTGTCGAGGGCGCAGGCCATGTGGGCTGCGGCGGTATCCACCGTCAGGACGAGGCGGGCTTCGGCGATGGATTGCAGGAAATCGGGGAGCGGGACAGGCGGGGCGAGGTGGATGTTGGTGATGCCAGCGGAATGAAGAGTGCGGGCGAAGTCTTGGAGACGGTCTGCTTGACTTGGGCCCGCAGCAAGGTGAAGAGGAGCTTCAGAGCGCTCATAGTCAATGAGTTTCAAAGCTCTGGCCCATGCCTCGGCGGGGTAATCCTTGGATTTCGTCGAGCTGAATGGGCAGAGCAGCCAGTGGTGTTTTGCTAAAACCTCGCGGGGAGGCGTGAGTGTGGGAAGGATTTCCTCGTCGGATACTTTGCGTTGCAGGATTTCCTCGGCGATGAGGCGGTTTGCTTCGACATCGGTGGGAAGTCGTCCGGCCGCAGGGTAGGGGATGAGGGTTGGATTGAAGGCGGATCGGACGAAATTCTCGACGGCGGGTCGCCGCATGCGAGGGTTTGCCAGAAGGAGATTCTCGCATGCGATACGTCGTTTGGCCCGAGGGAGATAGAATGTGATCGTGTGCAGATAAGCGCGCATGCTGCGCAGGCAGATGGCGGCATCTGTACGTAGGGCAAGCAGCCGAAGCCAAACCGGCAAGCAGTTGACTACATTCACAGTCGCCAAGTTGACGAGGCGCCGTTTTTCTCTCAGGTGGAGCGGGATGACTTCGGCGTCAGGAAACTGCGCTTTTGCCAGCGGGGCGACATCCGCCCTCACAGCGATGATGAGATTTTTTTCACTCAATTCCCGAGCCATGAGGCGAATGCATCCTGTTGCGAGGATGAAGTCGCCGATGGCGTCGGGTTTGAGAATGAAAACGCGCAAGCGCGGTCAGACCGTGTAGGTCGTAGAGGCGGTGGTCCCGCCTTGGCCGGTCCAATTCGTGTGGAAGAACTCGCCACGGGGCTTGTCAACGCGCTCATAGGTATGGGCACCAAAGTAGTCGCGTTGGGCTTGGAGCAGGTTCGCTGGCAGAACCGCCGAGCGGTAACTATCGAAGAACGAGAGGGCTGTGCTGAATGCAGGAACCGGGATTCCACGCTTGGCCGCAATCGCCACCACATTGCGCCAGGCTTTCTGGTTTTTCTTCATCTCGCCTTTGAAAAAGTCGTCGAAGAGCAGGTTCGTGAGCTTGGGTTTTTTGTCAAAGGCTTCTTTGATCTTGCCGAGGAAGCGGGAACGGATGATGCAACCTCCGCGCCACATGAGGGCGATGCCGCCCCAGTTGAGCTTCCAACCGTATTCGGCAGCGGCAGCGCGCATGAGCATGTAGCCCTGGGCGTAGCTGATAATTTTCGAGGCGTAAAGGGCTTGGCGGACTTCGTCGATAAGCTTGGCGCGTCTCTTGGCATTGCGCGCGGCTGGAATCGAAGGGTTCGGGCCTTTCAGTTTGCGTGCGGCTTTCACACGCTCCTCCTTGAGGGCGGACACGCAACGGGCGTAAACGGCTTCTGCCATGAGGGTAATTGGGACTCCCATTTCCAGCGAGTTGATCACTGTCCACTTGCCTGTGCCTTTTTGGCCAGCCGTGTCGAGGATTTTGCTCAAGAGCGGTGTGCCGTCGGTGTCTTTTTTGGCAAAAATATCGCGGCTGATTTCGACGAGGTAGCTGTCGAGTTCGCCTTT
>CAXNGJ010000228.1:0-3138 GCA_964201895.1 Terrimicrobiaceae bacterium | reverse complement strand
AGCACTGGCTGGCAAATCCGGGGCAATCGACGCTCAAGGGCGGTTACAAACTCATCTTCATTTCATCCCTCTCGGCAAACACCGCGTCGATTAATCGTGGCGAGTATTGTATTTCCAAGGCAGGACTCGGTATGGCCACTCAGCTCTGGGCTGTCCGGCTCGCCGAGGCGGGCATCTCGGTCCTCGAACTCCGTCCGGGCATCATGGCGACGGATATGACCGCAGGCGTGAAGGAAAAATACGACAAACTTCTTTCTGAGGGCCTCGTTCCCCAAAAACGCTGGGGGAATCCAGACGACGTCGGCCTTGCTGTGGAATCCATCCTCGGCGGGGCGTTTCCATTCTCCACCGGCGATGTCATCAACATCGATGGCGGCTTCCATCTTCGCAGACTCTAACCACACCCACAAATGATCTCAATCGACTCGAACATTCAAACATCCGCGCTCTCCAGTGCCCTCGAACGCTTCTTCTCACTCGCCAAAACGAAAATCGCGGCAATCGACCGCGAATACGATGAACGCAAGGGATCGCCCGTCTTTACCGTTGCCGGCAAATACACGACACGTGGTTGGACCGAATGGACCGAAGGTTTCCGCTACGGCATCGCGATCCTCCATTTTGATGCCACGGGCGATCAGGAAAGCCTCACGAGCAGCCGCAACAACACCGTTCGCCGCATGGCCACTCATGTCTCGCACATTGGCGTCCATGACCATGGTTTCAACAACCTTTCGACCTATGGAAACCTCCGCCGCTTGATGCTCGAGGGCCGTCTCCCCGAAAACGAGTGGGAGAAAAACTTCTACGAACTCGCCATCAAGACCAGCGGCGCCGTTCAGGCCGCCCGATGGACCGCGAGGCAGGGTGGGGGATTCATCCACAGCTTTAACGGCCCTCACTCCCTCTTTGTGGACACCATTCGTTCCTGCCGCATTCTCATGAAGGCGCACCAACTCGGCCATGTGCTCATGGCCGAGGGTGACAAGCCCGTGAGCCTGCTCGACCGCGCGTTGCAGCACATCGACTCCACGGCGAAGTATTCGATCTTCTACGGCGAGGGACGCGATTCCTACGACGAACGCGGCCGCACAACCCATGAGGCGATTTTCAACACGAAGGACGGGGCCTACCGTTGCCCGAATTCCCAGCAGGGCTACACCGGCTTCAGCACCTGGACGCGCGGCCAGGCTTGGGCGGTTCTCGGTTTTGCGGAAGAACTCGAATTGCTCGCCACCCTCTCCGACGCAGAGTTGGAGCCATTTGGCGGCCGCCAAGCGATTGAGACCATGATGCTCAAAGCCGCCACTTCCACGGCGGACCACTTCATCGAAAACACGCCGACCTGCGGCATTCCTTACTGGGACACCGGCGCGCCGAAACTTCACCTGCTCGGCGATTACATGAACCGTCCCGCAGATCCATTCAACGCCTACGAGCCGGTGGATAGCTCCGCAGCTGCGATCGATGCCCAAGGCCTTCTCCGCCTCGGCACCTACCTCAAATCAAAAGGTCAAAACGCAGCCGGCGAGCGCTATTTCCAAGCCGGACTCAAGGTCGCGCAAACGCTCTTCTCCGAGCCCTACCTCTCCACCGATCCGAAGCACCACGGCCTCATCTTGCACTCGATCTACCATCAGCCCAACGGTTGGGATTACAAACCAGACCCCGCCAAGGCGGCCTACGGTGAGTCCTCGATGTGGGGCGACTACCACGCCATGGAGCTTGCCGTCTATCTACAGCGCCTCATCAACGGTGCGCCCTATCTCACCTTCTTCGCCTGATCCCTATGGAAAATCTCGATCGTCTCGCGATTCACACGATGACTACCAAGCCATGGGATCTCCCCACGGCTGCGGAAAAATACTCGCGCGCTGGAGTTCGCGGCGTGGGCCTCTGGCGTCAATGGCTCGAAGGCCGCTCCCTTGCGGAGTCCCGCGCCCTGCTTGACGATCATGGATTGAAGGCCGTCTCGCTCGTGCGCAGCGGCTTTTTTCCGGGTCTCACTTGGGATGAACGCCAGACCGCCCTTGACGACAACCGCCGCGCCTTGGATGAAGCTGCCGCCGTGGGCGCTCCGCAGGTCGTTCTTGTCTGCGGTGCGAAACCGGATCTTAGCCTCACGGAAAACCGCCGCCAAATCACGGAAGGCATCGGCGCCTGCATCGACCATGCCTCATCCGTTGGCGTGAAACTTTCCATCGAACCCCTGCACCCGATGTATGCAGATTGCCGCAGCGCGGTGAATACCATCGGTCAGTGCAATGACATGATCGATCAACTCGGTGACGCCTGGGTGGGAATTGCAGCCGATGTCTACCACATCTGGTGGGATCCGCAGCTGGAGCAGGAAATCCGCCGGGCCGGCAAGCGCATCATCGGATTCCATGTCTGCGACTGGCTCACACCCACGCAGGATTTTCTCAATGACCGTGGACTCATGGGCGAAGGCTGCATCGACATTCGCGGCATCCGCAGCATGGTCGAACAAGCCGGCTTCTCCAATTGGATCGAAGTTGAAATTTTCTCCACTCGCCACTGGGCCCGCGATCAGGATGAGTTCCTCTCCGACATCATCACCGCATACAGATCCCAAGTCTAAAATCAACCCCACAAAAAAACAAAAATATGAAAACACACCGCATCGGAATCATTATGAACGGCGTCACTGGACGCATGGGCACCAACCAACACCTCATCCGCTCGATTGACGCAATCATCAAGCAGGGTGGTCTCCGCATTGGAGCGGATGAAGTCATCATGCCCGACCCGATTCTCATCGGACGCAGCGAGAGCAAACTCCGCGAGCTCTGCGCCCGCACGAGTGTGACGAAGTGGAGCACGAACCTCGACGAGACACTGGCGAATCCCGAATACACCGTCTACTTCGACTCCCAGACCACCGGTCGCCGCGCTGATGGCGTGCGCAAGGCCGTTGCCGCCGGAAAACACATTTACTGCGAAAAACCGATCGCCGTGGATTCCAAGACCGCTCTGGAATTGCACGAACTTTGCAAAAAAGCCGGAGTCAAAAACGGCGTCGTGCAGGACAAACTCTGGCTCGCCAGCTTCGTCAAACTCAAGCGCCTCATCGAAACCGGATTCTTCGGCAAAATCCTCAGTGTGCGCGGCGAGTTC
>CAXNGJ010000227.1:0-3140 GCA_964201895.1 Terrimicrobiaceae bacterium | reverse complement strand
TTCCCCGGCACGGTTCTGGCAAATTTCACGGGCATCAACTACAAGTTTTCCCAAGCTGAGTGGAACCCCCGCGACCTCGGCGAAACCACGCTCCAGGTTCTGTATGATCCGGGCTGGCTCATGAAATGGCTCGGCTCGCTGGCCATTTGTATTGGCATAACCATCATGTTTTACTTCAAACCCAAATCCAAGGACGCATGACATCTCTCTTCCGTATTTTCGCCTTTGCCGCCGGACTTCTCATTTTTTGCAACGCCTCGCATGGGCTCGATCTTACAGGCCTGGACTCGATACCGATCCAAGAGGGCGGTCGGAAAAAGCCATTCCTCGTTTTCGCAGATGAAGCGCTCCTGAGCCTCTCGGGCAAAAGCCGCTATATGAAGGATGGCGTGAAGATCAGCTCAACCGCGACGGTCGCCTCCCTCTGGCTCATGCCGGTCGGCTGGGAGGATCAGCCGCTCGTTCTCATCGGGAATAAAAAATTCAAGGATCAGCTTGGTCTCGATCCCGCGAAAAAACTTTTCACTTACCGTGAGCTGGCGGGGAACGAAAAGCTCCGTGCCGCCTTGATGGAGGTTTCTGCCATCCGTTCGAAAAATCCCAAGACCACTCTCGATGTGCTCCAGCGCGAGGCCTCCACCGTCGGCATGCGCCTCGCGGTTTTTGAGGGGCTCGTGAGCGGACGCTCCGTTACTCTGCTGCCCACAGGCGCCGCCGCATGGAGCCCTCTCAAATCCGATGACGCCGCGCTCGCCAAGCTGCGCGAGGGATTCCGCTCGAACAATCAATCCGACTTTGATGCCGGCCTCGCGGAACTGCGCGCCGAGCAGGCGCGCGAGGAGGCGAGATTCCAGGCGGATGCCAGCAAGATCGCCGTGGAGGTTTTCTACCAGAGGCTTCATCCCTTCCGCTGGGCATGGATTCTTTATCTCGTGGCGGGAATCGGATTGCTGGTGGTTCCGGGAAAAGGCGGCTACGCGCTGGGCTGGGCATTCGGCCTCTGCGGCTTCCTCCTCCAACTCGCTGGGTTTGTTTTCCGAATCATCATTTCCGGCCGCGCCCCTGTGACCAACATGTATGAGTCGGTCGTGTGGGTGGCGTTCGGCACGATTTTCTTCGCGCTCATTTTCGAGGCCATCTACCGCAGCCGGTATTTCCTCCTCGGCGCGGTGCCTGTGGCAGTCGCCTCGCTCATCCTTGCCGACACGCAGCCAGTGATCCTCGACCGTTCGATCCACCCGCTCGTTCCGGTGCTGGCGGATAATTTCTGGCTCACGACCCATGTGCTTACGATCACGCTCAGCTACGCCGCCTTCGCTCTCGCGCTCGGTGTCGGCCACATCATTCTGGGAAAATCCCTCTTCGGTGGAAAGGCCTCACCGGCTTTGAACAACTACCTCTACCGCACCCTCCAAATCGGCGTGCTCCTCCTCGCCATCGGCACTATCCTTGGTGCCGTGTGGGCGAACTACTCCTGGGGTCGCTTCTGGGACTGGGATCCCAAGGAAACCTGGGCGCTCATCGCGCTTCTGGCTTATCTCTTTCTCCTCCATGGCCGCATCGCCGGCAAGTGGGGCGGATTTGGAATGGCTGTGGGTGCCGTGTTGGCTTTTCAATGCGTGATCATGGCTTGGTATGGCGTGAACTTCATTCTCGGCGTGGGACTTCACAGTTACGGATTTGGAACAGGTGGACTCCCCGGAGCCCTTGCCTTCGTCCTCTGTGAAGTCGCTTTTGTCTCTCTTGCCCTGATTCGTCAAAAGCGCGCAAAGAAAACCGCCTGACAATTCATCGCGTCGACGGTCGCCTGATACCCTGCATTTTCCCTTTGACAGAAAACGCGGAAGCGATACTTTTCACGTCCCTGTCGGAAACAGGAGAGGACGCCAACCGCCCGTCGCAAATGCGGGAGCGGATAGCGTCGTCGCCCATTTCCAGCGGGAAAACATAACGCAGGTCGATGTGCAAACACCGCGGCTCCGGCCGCCAAATGCCCATGTAGCTCAGTCGGTAGAGCACGTCCTTGGTAAGGACGAGGTCACCGGTTCAATCCCGGTCATGGGCTCCACCAACATCGTCCCGCACATAAAAAACCAACCGAAAAATCAAGATGGCAAAAGAACAGTTCCAGCGTAACAAACCGCACGTCAACATCGGCACGATTGGCCACGTTGACCACGGTAAAACCACACTCACAGCAGCAATCACCACCGTTTTGGCTAAAAGCGGCGGAGCCACTGCAAAAAAATATGACGAGATTGACGCCGCTCCCGAAGAGAAAGAGCGCGGCATCACGATCAACACCGCCCACGTAGAATACGAGACTGCAAACCGCCACTACGCACACGTTGATTGCCCCGGCCACGCCGACTACGTCAAAAACATGATCACCGGTGCCGCCCAGATGGACGGTGCGATCCTCGTCGTCAGCGCCGCTGACGGTCCGATGCCTCAGACCCGTGAGCACATCCTTCTCGCCCGTCAGGTCGGCGTGCCTTCAATCGTTGTTTTCATGAACAAGGTTGACATGGTTGACGACAAAGACCTCCTCGAGCTCGTCGAAATGGAAGTCCGCGAACTCCTCAGCAAATACGAGTTCCCAGGCGACACCATCCCAATCATCAAAGGCAGCGCCCTCAAGGCTCTCGAAGGCAATGCGGAATACGAAAAAGAAATCATCGCCCTCATGGCCGCTGTGGATGAATACATCCCGCAGCCGGAGCGTCCGAAGGATCTTCCTTTCCTCATGCCCGTCGAAGACGTGTTCAACATCGAAGGTCGCGGCACCGTGGCCACCGGCCGTGTCGAACGTGGCATCCTCAAGAAAATGGAGGAAGTCGAAATCGTTGGTCTTCGCGACACCAAGAAGACAACCGTTACCGACATCGAAATGTTCCGCAAGCTCCTCGACAGCGCCGAAGCCGGCGACAACGTCGGTGTGCTTCTCCGTGGCACCAAGAAAGAAGAAATCGAACGCGGCCAGGTTATCGCCAAGCCAGGTTCGATCAAGCCCCACACCAAGTTCAAAGCCGAGGTCTATGTCCTCAGCAAAGACGAGGGTGGCCGCCACACTCCGTTCTTCACCAACTACCGCCCGCAATTCTACTTCCGCACGACCGACGTGACTGGAACTGTCAAAT
>CAXNGJ010000226.1:0-3146 GCA_964201895.1 Terrimicrobiaceae bacterium | reverse complement strand
CAAAGGCGACAACCCGGAGCGCCGCGCAATGGCTGCCAATTTTTACGAACTTGGATTGGGCGACCCTGTGGCAATTTCTGCGGTGCATGCCCTCTCGGTGCAGTCGAGCTATTAGATCAGCGCGGCTTTGTGGAATCTGAAGCTCCAATGTAAGCAGGTCGTCGGCCACAAATTCGCTGATGCGACTCACGAGTTCCTCCAGGCCGGCTCCCGTCTTCACGGAAATAAAAACAGCCTCGGGAAAGCGTGACCGCATTTCGTGGATCGCTGACTCGTCGGCCACATTATCGATTTTATTGAAAACAATCAGCGTGCGACGCGAATCGGCACCGAGTTCATGGAGAACGCTTCGTGTGGTTTCATAAAAATCCATCACCTCAGGTTGGCTGATATCCAGGACATGGATCAGGAAGTCGGACATCACCGCCTCCTCCAGCGTGGCGTTGAAAGCCTGGACCAGGCCATGAGGGAGCTTCCTGACAAATCCGACTGTATCTGTGAGCAACAGGGGCTGATTGTTCGGGAGGGCGATCTTGCGAGTGGTGGTATCGAGTGTTGCGAAGAGTTTGTCCTCCACGAGCACTTGGGCTCCAGTGAGGGCGCGGAGGAGCGAGGATTTACCGGCATTCGTGTAGCCTACGATGGCTGCATTGGGAACAGGTGCGCGTTTTCGGTCTTTACGCTGCGTAGCCCGGCGACGCTTCACCGCCTCAAGCTCGCTTTTCAGGCGGTCGATCTGGCCACGGATTTTTCGTTTATCTTGTTCAAGCTGTGATTCACCTTCGCCCTTGGAGCCGATGCCTCCACCTTGTTTGCCAAGGTGGGACCATGCGCGAACCAGACGCGGGAGCGAATACTCCATTCGGGCCAAATCCACTTGCAACCGGGCTTCCATCGTTTGGGCCCGCTTCGCAAAAATATCCAGAATCACCTCCTGGCGGTCGATGACGAGCATCCCCGTCAGCTTTTCCCAGTTCCGCTGCTGGGAGGGAGTCAGTTCGTTGTCGAAGATGAGAACATCCGCTTTTGCTTCTTTAGCCACGGCTGCAATCTCCTCCGCCTTCCCTGAGCCCATGAGATACCGTGCGTGTGGTTCACGGTGATGCACAAGTTGCCGACCCTCGATGGGAATCCCAAGTGTGTTGACCAACTCCGCGAGCTCATCCAACAAACTCGATGCCTCGGACTCGCTCGCATTGCCACAGTATGCTCCTACGAGCAACGCCCTCTCCACCATCTTGGGTTTTTCTTTGATCTCAAACATTCCGCTAACGACAGAATGGCATCGGAGGCCAACATCGGCAAGGCAAGGCAGTCGGTGGCTTCTTGCCATTCCATGCACTGTGAAATTACGCTTTCTTTATCACTCGAATCGAATAGCTTAAATTTAAAGCCAATGGTTTCCCCCTCCAATCCTGTCGCTAGTCAGATGCCGACCATTATTGTGGGTGTGGCTGATTATAAAATCAGCACCGAGCCGTCCACCTTCCTCGCGACGCATGCACTTGGTTCCTGCCTGGGTGTGACATTTCACGATTCCAAGCGCCGTATTGGTGGGATGCTCCATGCGATGCTGCCCACTGCCAGTCTTCATGAGGGTCAGAAAATCCGCGAGTCCATGTTCCTCGACACTGGTATTCCTCGTATGCTAACCGCATTGATCCGTGCCGGAGCCAAGAAAGGCGATATCCGTTGCAAGGTCTTCGGTGGCGCCCAACTCATGGCGACAGACCATTTTTTTAGGATCGGCTCGAAGAACATCGATATGTTTTATCGGCTCAGCCACGATATGGAGCTGGATGTCGTCGCATGGGAAGTGAGCGGACGGGTGAATCGGAGCATCCGGCTGAACAACCAGACGGGCGATGTCATTGTGAAAATTCCCTCTAAACCTGAATTTACCCGTTAATGAAATCCGCAGCTGACCTCCAGACAGTGGTCGAGATGACTCGATCCATTCCCTGCGCCCCGGCGATTCTTCCGAAACTGCTCAAGCTTGCCGAGGGGAATTCCTCCGACCTTGGAGAGATGGAGATGCTGATCAATTTGGATACAGGTCTTGCCACCGATGTTTTGCGAACCGCAAATTCCGCCTACTTTGCCAGCAACCAGCGCTGTGAAAACATATCGGATGCCATCCTGCGGCTTGGCAGCAAAGTTCTTTACCGCATCGCAGCCTCCACTCTCACCGGGCGTTGGCTTGTTCATCCTGTGAGGGGCTACGGATGGGAACCCGGTGATCTTTGCCGACACTCGCTCTGTGTTGCGATCTGCGCCGAGACGTTTGCCAAGAAAATGCACCTGGCCGATGCCTCAACGGCCTACACCGCAGGCCTCATTCACGATCTTGGAAAGTTCGCTCTCGCCTACGCGAATTTCACGGCCTTGGACGATATTACCAATCGTGTTCCCGACGAATTTGCCACCTGGCGCGAAGCCGAAAAAGTGATCCTGGGCTTTGAGTCCACCCAGGTCACGAAAGCTCTCCTCGAAAACTGGGGCTTCCCCTCCACATTTGTGTCTGTGGGCTACTACTATCAAACGCCCTCCGAATGCCCTGGTGCGGAAAGAAAGATCGTAACCCTCATCCACGCCGCCAAACATGTCGCCACACAGATCGGCTACGGTGTGGGTGTGGATGGCTTCTACTATGAGCCGGATGAGGCCGCGCTCAAAGAAGTCGGCTTCAAGGAGGAGGAAATGGATGCCGCTATTCCTGAAATTCTTTCCACCATTCAGCGTTTTATCAGCCCATCCGGAGAAATCCGATTCACCTGATCCGCTCCTCTCCCGAAAAAACTAAGCGGGCCTTTTTTTAACGAAACCAATCAGGCTCCAAATTCAAGTGGAGATGCGCAGCTCATCCCGGCCCCGCGCAGTTTCAGTTGGTTGCCTTGTCAAGGGCGTGGTAGGCGGCGCCAAGGAGTGCGGCTTGGTCGTTCAGGATGACAAGGATGGGCATGTTTTCCATAACAGAGGAGAGGCGGCCCTTGTCATTGAAGGCGTGGAGGAATGCGACGCTCTGGATGTGGCTGAGCAGTTTTGCTGGAATGCCTCCGCCGAGGAAGACGCCTCCGGTGGACATCGTTTTCAGTGCCATATTCGAGGCTTCGGCTCCAAGACAATTTACGAAGATGTCGAGTGTT
>CAXNGJ010000225.1:0-3148 GCA_964201895.1 Terrimicrobiaceae bacterium | reverse complement strand
ATTTCCCGGCCTCCCTTGGTTTCTCGACGATTTACGCCCTCAAGGCTTTTTGGGGAGAGCGTTCGCCCGAAGGCACGGAACCTTGCTTGGCGTCGGAAACGATCCCGTCAACTGGTCTGAACGCGCGGTTGCCGAATCCCTCTTGAGGTTCGGCGGTGACCTTCCGGGTGGTTTTGTCCTCGGATGCCAAGCCCTCGCGGGGGCGCTTCAATCGTTCCACAGTGAAACGATTTCGGTGGACTCGCGAAAGGAAGACTACCCTCGTCTCGCCGCAGAGGCTCTGGCGGGTGGATTGCCAAGGTCGTCCGCAGGCGGGGAACAACCGAAATTCACGGCAACTGTCAAAAAACATGATGGCCCACATTCCGTCATCGTGAAATTTTCTCCGCCCCTCTCAACACCCGAGGGTGAACGCTGGGCGGATTTGCTCGCGGCCGAGGCGATGGCATCGATCGTCCTAGCCGATGCAGGCTTCCATGCTGCAGAAATCGATTGGATTGATGCTGGTGGCAGGCGATTTCTTGAGGTCACACGCTTTGACCGCACGCAAAATGCAGGCCGCGTTCCCTTTGTCTCCCTGAGTGCGCACGACGCGGCCTTTTTTGGAGAAATGAACACACCGTGGAGCGATGCCGCCGAGCGGCTTCACTCGGGAGGTTGGCTGCAAAGGAGGGATGCCGAGAGGCTGGCTTCGCTGTGGCGCTTCGGTCGTCTGATTGCAAATACGGACATGCATTATGGGAACGCTGCCCTCCTCCTCTGCGAACGGCTGCCTCTCCAGCTTGCCCCAGTTTACGATATGCTGCCCATGGCCTACCGCCCCGGCGCTGAAAACATGATACCCGGACTCTCCGATGACGCGCTCGCCGTGGCCCGCTCGGAGATCGCCGCGACACCGGAACGCGAGCTCGCTGCAAAATTTTGGAGGCTTATCTCCACCGCTACGCATGTCTCGGAATCATTTCGAAAAATTGCCAGCGCCCACGCCTCTGCCCTTTCAAGTTGAGGCCGACGGCGCCTTCAGGGATTGCAGAATGGGCAATGTGTGGGATCGGCGGTTTTGAGATCTGTGCGCGGGCGGGATTCGAGGTGCGGGCAAATCACGCAGCGGAATTCCTGGGCTTTCCAATCGTTGGTTGGCTCGCCGCACCAAGCACAAGGAAGGCCGATTTCGTAGCGGGCGATACCAAATCCTGGCGCGGCACATGCGGGGCAGGCGCAGAGCATACGGGAGAGCAGGTCATCACATGCGGCGCCGATGTTTTGCATGCGCGACGGATTCCGGTGCGCACGCAGGTCACTTTCGACAAAAACAATTCCTCGCTCCGAGAGTGACACGGATTCTTGAAAGGCAGTGTGCAAAGCATCCCAATCGGCGATGTCTTTTCGGATGCGCAAATCATGCTCGTCGTTCGGCCGCAGCACCACGGCGTGCGATGGAAATTTCATGTCCTCGGCAAAGGCGGCGGTCGGTGTTCTTGAACGCGAAAAACTCGGCCGTCGCAACAGCTACCAAATCCGTCGCGAAGCTCGGCTTCGTCATCCATTAGAGGGACATTGCACCATAGGAGGTCTGCTGGATTGGGTTAGCAAGAGCGCACGAGAGCAGGCCAAAAAAAGAATTGAGATTTCAAAAACCGACCCATTCTAAAAACTGTCCTTAGTAATGATAGTGACGAAATGGCTGATAGTATCGATGCTGCTGGCGAAGTCGCTGGTTTGAGTAAAAGCCCCTGTCTGGATATTGGTTGACCCCTTGGATGAATTGCTGGCTACCCCCATACAGGTATCTTCCGTTAAACATATAGCGACTGTTGTAAAAACGGTCGATGTAATGAAAACGCCCACTTTCGTAGCGCCCGCCGGTGTAATAACTGCCATTCCAAAAGTAGGCATTCCCGGTGTAGCCGCTTGGAATCGAGGACACCCCGCCGTAGGGGAGTACTTTGCCAATGGGATATTCGCTGAATGTGCACGAGACCAGCAATCCGGAGAACGCAAGAAGCGCGATTTTAAGTAGAGAGCGCATTTTCAGGATTTTCGCAGAGCATTCAGAACGGCGTCGGACAACACCATCACCCCCGCAACCGCCAAAAGGAAAAAAACGATAGTTCTCATAGTCCGAAAGTCGCCAGGCAAAGGAGTGACTGCCATGGGGAATTTGCCCCAGCAGATCGGAGAAAAACGACGAAATCGTAACATGGAATCGCTTTGTTCACACCGGGGCGGCTGGCTATTAGAAACGCACTTTCAAGCTTACTTTCACAATGCCGCGCTTCGTCACTCAGTTCGCAATAATGGCAGCCGCTCTTTGGATCGTATCGCATTCGGCTGAGGCGCAGGGCGCTAAAAAACAAGAACCTCCGGTGGCAACCGCCGGTCAGACAGCAAACGAGTTGTTCGAGCAGGCCCGGACATTATTCAACCAAAAGAACTACAAAGACGCACTGGAAGCCTATCTGAAATTCCAAGCCGAATTCAGCGCATCGCCCGATGCCACAAAGGCGCTGCACGACTCGCTTTACCCCCTCGCCGTGTGTTTCGTGCAGCAGTGCCGCTTTGCCGAAGCGGTTCCCGCTATCACGGAAGCTCTGGAAGCAAAACCTCCTCTCTCTCCACAGCAGATTCAGGAACTCACCTTCTGGCTGGGCATCGCCAACCTTCAAAACCAAGACCACGCCGCCGCCCGCGCCGAGTTGGAGAAATTCATCGCTCTATTCCCGCCGGGAGCTGAAAAAAACCCCCTCACGATCCGCCAAAATCCGGCTGCGGCGCGACTCACCGAGGCCCGCATGCTGGTCGGCACTTCTTGGATTCTGGAACAAAAATACCGCGAAGCGGCGGATTACTACGCGGCTCTGAAACCCTCACTCGGCGCCGAAATCCGCGGACGAGCGGTCATTTACCAACTCCACGCATTGCTGCAACTCGGTGACAACGACGCTGCCATGGCGGTGGTGAACGAGGAATTTCCCCGCATGCAGGACATTCCCCAACTCATCTCCTTTCAAACCCTCACGCTTCAACTTGGCAATCGCTGGCTCGAGTACGGAGAGTTCCGAAAAGCCATCATCTGTCTGCAGCGCGTCTGGCCGCGCGAGCGCTTGCTCAAGCACCAAGCGCTGCGCCTGGAGGAATTGCGAGCACG
>CAXNGJ010000224.1:0-3164 GCA_964201895.1 Terrimicrobiaceae bacterium | reverse complement strand
AAGTAAGCGTCAAAATAGTCGATAATTTCTCTGATTTGATGAGTTTGTGATGAGCTAGAAAAAGGATCGCAACAACGCCAAAGAAATACCCGACTGCCGCAATTTCAGATATTTCGAAGATACTTGAATAAGCGAGTAGTGGTATGAGCAGCATTGACCCAAACATTGAAACGGTAAGTGCAATCACTGCATACTTTTTTCTTTCTGACCAAGTGGGTGAAAGCGGCGATGTATTCTTAGCGGAGGAGCACGGGCTCAGCCTTTGAGTTCCTCGCCGGTTTTGGCGTCGGCGATGACGAATTTTTCTTGGTGGAAGGTTGGGTCGGCGCGGAAGATGAGGCGGCCGGCGTAGCGGCGCTCGATATCGATGAGGTGCTCCTCGTCGTCGGTGCGGAGGCGGTTGAGGAGGTCGGGATGCACCGTGACGCGCACCTCGTGGATGAGCTCCTGGTGCTTGCGCATGACGGAGTGGAGGGCGCGCTGGAGCTCTACGCTCATGGTCATGGGGCTCTTGATCACGCCCTTGCCGCTGCAATGCGGGCACGGGATGAAGACGGCGCTGGCGAGGCTCTCATTGGCGCGCTGGCGGGTCATTTCCATGAGGCCGAGCTGGGAGATCGGGAGCACATGGGTGCGGGCCTTGTCGCGCTTGAGGCGCTCTTTGATGCGCGTGTAAACGGCCTGCTGGTCCTTGCGGTTCTTCATGTCGATGAAGTCGGCAACGATCAGACCGCCGATATTGCGGAGGCGGAGTTGGCGGGCGATTTCCTCGGCGGCTTCAAGGTTCGTCTGAAGGATGGTTTTTTCCATGTCCTTCGCCCCCTTGTTGCGACCGGTGTTGACATCCACCGCGATCATGGCCTCGGTCTCATCGATGACAATATAGCCGCCGCAGGGCAGCCAGACTTGGCGGTGGAAGGCGGCGTCGATCTGGGCCTTCACGCCGAAGCACTCGAAGATCGGCTGGACGCCGGTGTAGTGCTGGATGGATTTCTTGGCGCGCTTGGAGATCTGGCCCACGAGATCTTGCATACGCTCGGCGGACTTGGCGTCGTCGATAATGACGGCGTCGACTTCATCGGTGAGGAAGTCGCGCACCGAGCGCTCGATGAGGTCAGGCTCCTCAAAAAGGCAGGCCGGGGCGGGTTTTTCCTGGAGACCTTTTTGGACTTGGTCCCATTGCTCGAGGAGAATGCTGAGATCGCGCACGAAGTAGCGGGCACGCTGGCCGGCACCGACCGTGCGCATGATGACTCCCATACCCTCGGGCACTTCGAGTTCACGCAGAATCTTGCGGAGGCGTTCGCGCTCCTTGGGATCCTCGATCTTGCGGGAGATGCCGAACTGGTCGTTGAAGGGCATGAGAACCAGATAGCGGCCGGGCATGCTGATATCCGTCGTGATGCGCGGCCCCTTGTTGCTGATGGGGCCTTTTTTGACCTGCACGAGAACATCCGAGCCCACGGGGTAGATGTTTGGCACATCCTTGTGGGTGATGCGCGGGGCCTTTTTCTTGGCGTTGCCGTTGCCGCGATTGATGGTTTCAATCCCGCTGTCGAGGGCGGCCGGGATGGCGTCCCAGAACTGCAGGAAGGCATTTTTCTCAAATCCGATGTCAACGAACATCGCCTTGATGCCGGGTTCGATGTTGCGGACTTTGCCTTTGAAGATGCTGCCGACAATGTTGCGGTCGGTTTCGCGTTCGATGGTGTATTCCTCGAGCCGGTTGTTCTCGAGAAGCGCCACGCGCTTCTCAAGCTTTTCACAGCTGATGACCAGCTTGATGCCGGTGGCTTTTTTTCCGATTCCTAAAAGTCTTTTCACGGTTTCTAACATTTGTGGTTGGTAGTTTGGGCGCTCCCCGGGGAGCATGGGTTGAGAGTGTTCATCGGGCCGGTGGCTTTTCGGTTTTTTTCTTTTGGTCAGAGCCGCTGGAATTCTCCCGCTTGCCTCCGATGAAATTGAAGATGTTCTGGATGGGGTTGGGTGTGGGGGTGGAAATTGGAGTGGCGGGAGCGGGTTCCGGCATCGGCGCAGGGCCCTCGGAATCGGTGGGCATCGGCTTCGTTTTGTTTTTGACCCGGCCTGCGGCATCAGCCTCTTCGCGCACATTGGGAGAGGCATTGGGTCGGTTTTCCTGGGCGGCGGCGGAGGGGGTCTCAGCGGTCTCGCCGTCATCATAAAGCTTTGTGGAGGCGGCGACCTCGCGGTCAAAATTCACACTCTCGGTGAAGAGGAAGTTTCCTTTGGCAGGTTCGAGTGCGGCGAGTTGCACATCCTCCTCGCCGGATTTGTATTTTTGGATTCCCTCGAGAATTTTCGCCGCGATGGGTGCGGAAACACCGCCGCCGGACTTTGCGCCTTGAACGAACACCACGACAGCATATTCGGGATTGTCGTAAGGAGCGAAGGAAATGAACCAGGTGTGGTTGTCTTTCTTTCCCGAGCGCCAGAACTGGGCCGTGCCTGTTTTGCCTGCGGTGATCATCTTGGAATTGGCAGCCCGGCCGGCGGTGCCGCCTCCTTCGTTCACGACCTTCCACATGCCTTTGCGAACTTGATTGATCTGGTCGGAGGTGATGCCGCCATCGGTGACGATGTTTGCGCGGATGCGCGGAGGCTCTTGGGAGATGGTTTTGCCGCTTTGATCGACAATACGGTCGATAAGTCGAGGGTAGTAAACCGTGCCTCCATTGGCAACGGCGGCGGTGACCATGGCCATCTGGAGTGGGGATGCCAGAACATCACCCTGGCCGATGGCGGTGTTTGCCGTAAGGCCATTGGACCAGCGTGCACGGGGGTTGACTGCGGAGAGCCATTCCGGGCCGGGAAGCACGCCGGGGGACTCTCCTGAGATCGGGATGCCGGACTTCTGACCGAGGCCGAGCATATTGCCCACAGCGACGATCTGCTCGATTCCGGCTGCGTTGCCGAATTGGTAAAAAAAGGCGTTGCAGGAAACTTTGATCGAATCCTCGAGGGAGAGTTGGCCATGGGTGCGTTTTTTTTCAGCGATCCAGCACTTCATGTATTTGTTGCCGTATTGCACGCCGCCATAGCAGCTGAAGGATTTTTGTCCCACACCGGCACGCATTCCCGCGAGAGCGATGGGGATTTTGTAAGTCGAGCCCGGCGCATAGGCGCTGATGGCGCGGTTCACAAGG
>CAXNGJ010000223.1:0-3167 GCA_964201895.1 Terrimicrobiaceae bacterium | reverse complement strand
CGTTACTCGTCGCCACCGCCCAACAACCTGCCGCCACGCCCGGCGCAGCGGATTCTCAAAAACAGGGGCCGGGGGAATGGAAGAAACACCGGGAATTTATCGAGGGTCTTCCCGAAGATGTGCGCAGCCGATTCAAGGAAGCACGGGAGGAGGCGATGAAAGATCCGAAAATCCAAGCACTGCGTGAAAAGGCCGAGTCAGCGGCTAAGGAATTGCGCGACGCCATGAGAGATGCCATCACAACGAAAGACCCCGATCTTGCGGCTCAACTCGGGGGGGCCCTTAAAGCGAAGGATAAGGAATCCGAGACCAGGGAAAAAAAACACAGCCCAGCCGGGCCGATCGAGGAAGCCATCCAAAAACTGCCACCCGCTGAGCGCGACCGCCTCACAGCCGCCCGCGAAATTGCGAAACAGGCGCCAGCTGTTCAATCCGCAGAAGCCGCTATGAAAGCAGCTCAGACGCCCGAAGCCCGTCGCGATGCCGCCAAGAATTTCCAGAAGGCCATGCGCGATGCCATGCTCACCGCAGACCCATCGCTTGCGGACATTCTGGATAAAATCAAACCTGTAAAGCCAGACGCCACGCCGAATTCCACTACGGAAATGGCCCAGTAACGCTACCCCTCTAACGACGGCTTCACTTCCTTGGAATCGCGGGAACTGGAGCCGTCCGATTGGGACTCAGGAGCAACTTTGACATCAGTCTGCTTTTGCTTGCGCCAACTCCCGTCTTTGAGCATCCGCGTATAAGGTCCATTAACAGGCTGGGGAGAGTAAAGATCCCTGCGATTTTGGATGGTGGTGCAGGAAGTGAGAAGCGAGAAGGCCAGAGTGGCAACAATGAGGGCAGGTTTCATCTCTTCCATGTAGACCCGACGGCGAGGTAGGTGTCAAGAATGCGAAGTTTCTGATTTTATGAAGCCCGGTGTCGGACTATCAGCTTGCCCCGCGCTTCACATGGAACTCACAGAAAAATTCCTCGTCTCACTTGGCGGTTGGCCAGTCTTCAAAGAGGCGAAGGCCATTCGCGACGCCGGACGCATCAGCGAAGCCACTTACGAGCCCCCGTTGCTGAAGGGTCGCATCAGCGAGGGTGGACGGGAATTTTTGACAGGGCTCAAAATCAAAAATCCGGTGGATATCGAAAATCTTTGTCCGTGCCGGGACTCCCGCCAGCGAGGGCTCATCTGCGCCCACTCCATCGCTACCGCGCTCGAGATCATCGCCCCGGCTCCAAAGCGGGCGATTCCTTTCCATGCGCCGGTCATGGGCACCCCCGCATGCACTACTACATCCGAGTCCCCACGCGTGGAATTTGCCATCGAGGGCTCGCTGCGCCATCTCGAGGGGGTGATTTCCTTTCATTACTCACAGCCAGGCGTCCAGAATCCGTCGGCAGAGGCCGCGACGCTTGCCAGACTCGTGGGCTGCGGATTCGAAAATGACAAAGGCAAGGCCGTCTTGCGTGGCGAGGATGCCGTCGTGAGATTTTTTGCCGCCGAGCTGCCACGCCTCAAAAAGGAATGGAGCATCCAGGAGGGTGAGCGATTTCAACATGTCACCAAGGATATTGTCCGCTTCGAACCGCGCTTTGCGCTCAAGGAGCGAAGCGATGGCTGGCTGGATTTTCATGTGCACTTCACAGCCGGGAACGAAGCCGTTCTCAGCGCCCAGGACCTGCAACGCCTTCTTCAGAGCGGTAAACCCCAGCTCCGCCTGGCCGGTGGACGCATTGCCGTTCCGGATGCCGACCTCGCCACCGACTTGGAGGAGGTTCTTCGAGACTGCGACCCCTCACAGGAACGCGGTACATACAAGCTGAGCGAGTCCCATCGCGGGTATATCGAATCCAGCATTGCCGAGTGGACGCGGCAAACCCCACCAATCTCTTCAGCGCTAAAGACGGACGCCCTCGGACCACTTCGAGAACGCCTGCGGCCGTATCAGGTGGAGGGCGCGCTCTGGCTTTTGAAAAACGCCCGCAGTTCGTCAGCGGGCCTGCTTGCAGACGAGATGGGCCTTGGAAAAACCATTCAGGCCCTTGCAATGATGGAAGCCTTGCCCGGCCCGCACCTTGTTGTATGCCCTTCATCGCTTGTCTGGAATTGGACCCGCGAGGCGGCAGCCTTCTGCCCAAAGCTGCGCGTGCTGGCGCTCGAAGGCTCAGCGCGCTCGGAGCAATTCTCCAAGATTCCAGAGCATGATCTGGTCATCACCAGCTACGCTTTGTTGCGCCGGGATGCGGAGCACTACAAACCATTTGTCTTTTCGACAACAACACTTGACGAGGCACAGCACATCAAAAATCCCGGCAGCCAAAATGCGCGGGCGGCCTGCGCCATCCATTCGAAGGCCCGTTTCATCCTCACGGGCACTCCACTTGAGAACTCCCTCCGCGACCTCTGGTCTCTATTTGACTTTCTGATGCCAGGCTATCTCGGCACGCGGAAGGATTTTCAGGATCGCTACGAAAAGCCCCTCGCCACAGGGGAGTCAGCCGGTATCTGGCCACGACTGCTCCGCCGCGTAAGACCCTGGATGCTCCGGCGCACGAAGTCGGAAATCCTTAAGGAACTCCCCCCCAAGATCGAGCAAGTCGTGCAGGTGGAACTCACTCACGAACAAAAGGCCGCCTACACGCAACTCCAGATCGCCGCACGGGCTGAGGTCGATGCCATGCGCGAGTCAGGCGGAGCCTCCCGCATGAAGGTTCTTACCGCCCTCCTGCGTCTGCGGCAGGCGTGTTGCGACCTCCGCCTTTTGAATGGGGAAACCAATGCGTCCTCGGCGAAAATCGATGCTCTGCTGGAACTTCTCGGCGAAGCGGTGGATGGCGGCCACCGCACACTCGTCTTTAGCCAATTCACCTCCATGCTCGACCTCATCGCCCCCTCACTGGATGAGGCGGGTATTTCCTGGTGCCGTCTGGATGGATCCACCAAGGATCGCGGCGCCGTGGTCGAGCGCTTCCAATCCGATGCCTCGATCTCTGTTTTTCTCATCAGCCTTAAAGCCGGGGGCGTGGGACTCAATCTGACTGGTGCGGACACCGTCATCCATTTCGACCCCTGGTGGAATCCGGCCGTGGAAGCCCAGGCCACCGACCGTGCCCACCGCATAGGGCAACAAAATGTCGTGACTTCCATCAAACTCATCGCCCGCGAC
>CAXNGJ010000222.1:0-3168 GCA_964201895.1 Terrimicrobiaceae bacterium | reverse complement strand
GTCGGTTCGAATCCGGCTGCCCCCATTTTTCCGACACAAAAAACGGCCGCGTTTCGGAAGTAAAATCCTCAGCGCGGCCGGTGTTTTTTAGTCTTGGGCGATCAGGCAACCGTGACGTCTTTGCAGAGGTAAACGTCCTGAATGGCGTGCAGGAGCTTGGATCCTTCGTCCATCGGGCGCTGGAAGGCCTTGCGGCCGGAGATGAGCCCTGTGCCGCCGGCGCGCTTGTTCACCACGGCTGTGTATACGGCTTCGTTGAAGTCGTTCTTGCCGCTTGCTCCACCGCTGTTGATAAGGCCCGCGCGGCCCATGTAGCAATTGGCCACTTGATAGCGGCACAGGTCGATCGGGTGCTCGCTGGTGAGCTCGGTGTAGATGCGCTCGTCGAGTTTGCCATAGCTGGAACCCCCGGAGTTCAGGGCTTTGAATCCGCCATTGTTCTCAGGGAGCTTCTGTTTGATGATATCGGCCTGGATTGTGCAGCCGAGGTGGTTTGCTTGGCCGGTGAGGTCTGCCGAGAGATGGTAGTCCTTATCACCTTTGATGCTGAAGGCCGGATTGCGGAGGTAGCACCAGAGGACCGTTGCCATGCCGAGTTCATGGGCAAGGGCGAAGGCCTCCGCGACCTCCACGATTTCGCGGTGGGCGTCATCCGAGCCGAAATAAATCGTGGCGCCAACGGCTGCCGCTCCCATGTCGGACGCAGTCTTCACTTTGCCGAAAAGAATTTCCTTGAACGCGTTCGGGTAGGTGAGGAGTTCGTTGTGGTTGATTTTAACGAGAAACGGAATCTTGTGTGCGTATTTGCGGGAGACCGTGCCAAGCACGCCAAATGTCGAGCAGACCGCGTTACAGCCGCCTTCGATAGCGAGCTTCACGATGTTCTCCGGATCAAAATAAGCGGGGTTTTTTGCGAAGCTGGCGCCGGCTGAGTGCTCGATGCCTTGATCAACCGGGAGAATCGAAACATAGCCCGTGCCAGCCAGGCGGCCAGTGTTGTAGATGCGATGTAGGTTGTTGATGACGCGCTGATTGCGATCGGTTGGCGCGAATATGCGGTCCACGAAGTCTGGTCCCGGTAGATGGAGAGCGTCTTTGGAGATGGTCTTGGAGGTGTGCTTGAGAAGGTAATCGGCTTTGTCGCCGAGTGTGGATACGATGGAGTCGAACATTGTTTTTGCGATTGAGCCGATACGCTTAGTGGAGGGTTTATTTTTTGTCCAGTCTTAGGAATTTGTTTGTTTCTGCTGCACAAAGGGGGTTTTCCATTGACCTAATGCTCTTGTTTGTGGGATACTCACGCGCTTACAGAGATCGTGCATCTCCCGACTTGGCGCATTTTTACTTTGCGCTGCGAGGGCGTGCATGGTCCTGTGGCCGGATTGTTCAGCACCCCTGAACTCCTCATTCGGTCTTGCTTCGAAGATATGCTGAAATGATTTCCTGGATTTGTTTTGAATGGGAGCTTGCCTCTCTGGAATTGCCTGTGCCGTCCGTTCCACCCCTCATTCTGCGGCCTGCAGAAAAGGGGGAGGAGGAGACGGCTCTTAAAGTTTTGCTCACGGCTTTTGCGATGGACACGGCATGGGGTGATATCAACCGCAGGCTTGAAGAGGGGATGGGTCGCTATGTGGAAGAAGCTTTCGACAGGCCGGATCCTTCTTGTATCGTCGCGCTACACGGTCAGCGTGTGATTGGGGCTTCGCTTCTGGATGCCAACCCCGACGCTGGAAATCATTTGCTGAGCGGTCCGATGATTCTTCACGAATATCGGAATCGAGGCGTTGGAAGTGGATTGCTCGCAGCCTCGCTTATCTTTCTTCGCGTAAAGGGTCTCACCAAAGTGCGCGGCGTGACACGGGCCAATTCCACAGTCTCCCGATTTGTGTATCCGAAATTCTCAAGCGTGCAGTCACCTTATAACCAAGATCCACTTCATTCCTCTGGACGCTGATTTTTTCGCTTCCCTCTAGCGGCTTGATGCACAATTCTTCGATGCAGGATGAAGGGCTTTTTCGGCAAATACGAAACAGGGGGATTTTTTGATGAGATGTTTGAGGCGGATGGAAACGTCCGCCCCCACTACTCAAAAATTCTGGAACGTTTCTCGGAAATGGATGTCGCCTTGTTCGAGCCCAAGCGGGCACTGGCGGAAAAAACCTACCTCAACCAAGGCATCACCTTCACGGTTTACAGCGGCGATGAGGGAACCGAGCGCATCATGCCGTTCGATCTTGTGCCTCGCATCATTCCCGCCGACGAGTGGCGCTTGCTCGAGCGTGGCTTGGAGCAGCGCCTGCGCGCGCTGAATCTCTTTTTGCACGACATCTACCACGATCAACGGATCGTGAAGGAGGGTGTGATCCCGCTGGAGATCATTCGCACGGCCAAGCACTACCGCCCTGAATTGGTCGGGCTTGATGTGCCCCACGATATTTACATCCACATCTGCGGTTCTGATCTCATCCGGGGAGCTGACGGCACTTACATGGTTCTTGAGGACAACGGCCGCTGCCCTTCTGGTGTTTCCTACCTTCTTGAAAACCGCCAGGCGATGAAGCGGGTGTTCCCGAAACTTTTCAGCCGTCACGCGGTGCGTTCTGTGGACCGCTATCCCCAGGAGCTCCTTGAAGTGCTCCGCTATGTGGCTCCGCAGGGAAATCCCGATCCGACTGTGGTGGTGCTCACTCCTGGAATCTACAATTCCGCCTATTTTGAGCATTCGTTCCTCGCGCGCTCGATGGGTATCGAAATCGTGGTAAGCCAGGATCTCGTGGTGAAAGACGCCTGCGTTTACATGAAAACCACGAAGGGTCTCAAAAAAGTCGATGTCATCTATCGCCGCATTGATGATGATTTTTTAGATCCCACCGTCTTTCGAAAGGACTCCGTCCTCGGTGTTCCCGGCATAGTGAACGCCTACCGCGAAGGCAATGTGAACCTTTGTAATGCGCTCGGCACCGGCGTCGCCGATGACAAGGTGACCTACTACTACGTGCCGGCGATGATCAAATTCTACCTCGGCGAGGATCCCGTCCTCCCGAACGTCGAGACGTACCTTTCGGCAGTCGATTCCGACCGGAAGTTCATTTTGGAAAACCTTGAAAATCTTGTCGTGAAAGCCGCAAACGAGAGTGGAGGCTATGGAATGATGATCGGTCCAAATGC
>CAXNGJ010000221.1:0-3173 GCA_964201895.1 Terrimicrobiaceae bacterium | reverse complement strand
TCTGGTGGTCGTGTGGGCCATGCAGGTCCACCAGCAAATCCCCGAGATGCCGCAGAAGGGCGAGCGTGCAGGGGGAGCCGTTTACGAATTGTTTACCCGCGCCGCCGGTGGAAACCGTGCGTTTGATGACAAGCGATCCATCCTCGCAGGGCTCCACCCCGCCTTTTTCCAGTATGCCATGCACACGCGAGTCCGCCGGGATTTGAAAAAGACCTTCGACCGCGCAGGTGTCGGCACCCGAGCGCACGAGCGACTTCTCGGCGCGCTCGCCGAGCAGGAGCTTCACCGCGCCAAGGATGATGGATTTTCCGGCACCGGTCTCGCCAGTGATTGCAACAAACCCCGCAGGAGGCTCCCAGAGGAGGTCTTCCACGAGAGCGAGATTGCGGATGCGAAGAGATGCCAGCGTTGCGGACATTCGTTGACTATGCCACCCTCTGTTCCGAATTCCAAGCGATGCAACAGATGCAAATCACATTTTTAGGAACAGGGACCTCGCACGGGATTCCAGTGATTGGATGCGCCTGCCAAGTCTGCAAATCCGCCGATCCGCGCGACAAGCGCCTTCGCACATCTATCCATATCGAGACGTCGGGCTTTTCCCTCATCGTAGACACAACGCCGGATTTCCGCACCCAGTGCCTGCGTGAGGAGATTTGTCGTGTGGATGCCGTGCTCTATACGCATGCCCATGTGGACCACATTCTCGGCTTTGATGATCTGCGGCGCTTTTGCGAGCTGGAGAGCAAAAACATGCCGATCCTCGGATCTCCTCAAACCCTTGAAAGCCTTGCCCGCGTCTTTCAATACGCTTTCGACGGCTCAGCTCGGTTTCCCAATTACATTCGCCCCGATCCGCAGCTTGTGCATGGTCCTTTCATGATCGGTGGTCTGGATATTGTGCCTGTCGAGTTGCCCCACGGGCGCATGACAACAAATGGCTTTGTTTTTGAAAAAAACGGCCGCCGGCTTTTTGCCTATTACACGGATTGCGCTGAAGTGCCGATCGCCGCTGAGGAGGCTGCGAAAGGCGTCGAGGTGCTCGTTATTGACGCGCTGAGACATCATTCCCACCAGACTCATTTTACTGTTCAAGGCGCCCTCGAGGCCTCCCGCCGCATTGGTGCCAGCAAAACCTATTTCATCCACATGTGCCACGAACTCGGTCATGCCGAAACCGAGGCGAACCTGCCGCTGGATGTTCGACTCGCCTACGATGGTCTTCGCCTTCATCTCTAAACGCGCTCTCCTTTTCTCGCTGCTCTTGCTGTATGCGGCGACTTCCGCTTTTGCGAGGGATAGCTTGTCCGCCGCAACCATCGTGTTGTTTAACTCGAGCGATCCAGAGTCCGGGGAACTTGCCCGCTACTATGCCCTGAAAAGGGACATCCCTCCAAATCATCTTGTGGGGCTCTCCTGTCCAGCCTCGGAGGAAATCTCCCGTGCAGACTTTGATCGCACCATCGCCGTGCCGCTGTGGAGGAAAATGGAGTCCAACGATTGGTGGAAAACCGTGCGTGTTCCGGGGAACAAAAAGGCAGTGGTTGAGACATCCATTCGCTTTGTCGCCATCATGAGAGGCGTGCCGCTCAAGATCGCGGCAGACCAGTCGATTCCCCCTCCCCCGGATACACGCAACATCCCCTCGGCGATCTCGTCGCGCAATGATGCATCGGTGGATAGCGAGATTGCCGCTCTTGGGCTGAAGGACTGGATGCCTGCCAGTGTTGTGGAGAATCCCTACTTCGGCCGCTTCACACAGATTCTGGACGATTCGGTTTTCCCCGGGATGCTCCTCCCTGCTCGCCTCGATGCTCCCACCGGCTCGATGGTGAGGGCCATGATTGACGACTCCCTCATGGCGGAAAGGGAGGGCCTCTGGGGTTGGGCCTACATTGATGGCAGGGATATTACCAGCGGTGGCTACACCGAGGGCGATAACTGGATGCGCCATCTGGTTGAAATCCTCCGTCAGCGCGGCGTGCCCACGATTTTTGACAATCTACCGGCAACGATTTCAGACGACTTTCCTGTGACCGATGCGGCTGTTTATTTCGGTTGGTATGCGGGCGATGCGACGGGGCCCTTTGCGCGGCAGGATTTTCAATTCAAGCCCGGAGCCATAGCAGTCCACCTGCACTCCTTTAGTGCCAGCACGCTTCGCAGCACGACCAACAATTGGTGCGGGCCGCTCATTGCGCGAGGTGCCGCTGCCACTCTGGGGAATGTCTACGAGCCCTACCTCTCGCTCACGGCGAACTTGGATGTTTTTCAGGATCGACTGATGAGTGGCCTGACCCTCGCCGAGAGTGCCTATATGTCGATGCGCGCCCTTTCCTGGATGGGCGTGGTCGTTGGAGATCCGCTTTATCGGCCCTATGCGGTTTGGAATGAATTTTACGATCCGAGGAACCGTGCGCCGAATCCTTGGCGGCGCTTCCGCAGTATCACTCTGAATGCAAAAGGCAACATTCTGGATGCTGTTACCCCGCTCCATGAGGCTGCTCGAGAAACCGGCGATGGAATGTTTCTCGAAGCACTCGGATCCGCGCAGTTTGATGCATGGAATGGCTCGGCGTCCGTGCAGTCCTTTCGCGACGCTTTGGCATTCTCCTCAAATCCCGAGGTGCGCCGACGTTTGGAGTTGGAGACCGCAGCTGCCATGCGGCGTATAGCCGCATCGTCGGAGGTCGCCCATAAGCCTGCCGAACCCCTCCCTGCCATGCCGGATTCCCGCATTCCAGCGGATAACGGCACGGGGAATGACTCCTCGCTGGTCAAGCCCGCGCCAAGCTTGCCGCAGATTCCCGCCGAAATTCCGCACCTCCCTTACCCTGACCTGTGAAAGCACTCCATGGTTTCCGCTACGAGTCCGCCCGGCAAGCAGATCATCTGCAAGAAGGATCCGTGCGACAGGGAGAAGTCGAAATTCAAGCCAGACTCTTCAATGGGGAATACGGCACGAAATGGCACACAACGGATGGTCAGGCATTTGAGATTCTCCACTTTGGCGAGTGGAACCGCGAAGCCGGGCCGGACTTCAAGGGGGCTGTCATTCATTTTGAAAAAAACGGCGAAACGACAGGTGATATCGAGGTGGATCGCGAGGCCCGCGATTGGGAGCGCCATGGACACGCTCTCAATGCTTCTTTTTCCGAGGTCGTCCTTCATTT
>CAXNGJ010000220.1:0-3174 GCA_964201895.1 Terrimicrobiaceae bacterium | reverse complement strand
TGCTCTCCCCGGCAAAGAATCTGGAGAGCGGAAAATTCGTCGGTACGCTAATCCGTTGCTCGGCAGCCACTATTCCACTCGCGCTGGCGTGCCATGCCGTTCTGAGTTTCGGCCCTACTTTTTTCACAGGCACGGGACTGGCAAGCCGGATCGCTCTGGTTCTAGCCTCCATTATCGCAGGCTCAGCGGCCTATTTCCTCAGCTGCCTAATCCTGCGGGTGGATGAAACATCCGCTGCAATGGGAATCATCAGGCGAAAAATCCTCAAAAAGTAACACGCCTCGGAAAAGTTGAAGCCCGTCGCAGCGAATGCTACAACGGGCTTCTGTTCCCCCCAGAACGAAACCAAACTAACATCGGCCTGCGTCAATGCAAGGACTTTTTTTATTTTTTTTTCCAATGCCTCGATTCATTCCGCTCCCATCATAAAAAAACTGGTAAAAACTGGTTTCAACCTCACGTCCATTCCAAAATACTAGACTCATGAATCCTGCCTTTCCTACCGAGCACCTTGAAAAAGTCCGCCAACTCAAAATCATAGCTGTTGTAGTGATCGACGATGCGAGTGATGCTACCGCACTCGCGCGCGCCTTGTTGGACGGCGGCATTTCGGCGATCGAACTCACCCTCCGCACTCCCACGGCTTTTGAATCACTGCGCCGCATCCGGGAACATTTCCCCGAGATGATGGTGGGCTTGGGAACGGTGCTGAAAAGCGAGCAAGTCGATAAGGCCGTCGCAGCCGGTGCTGCATTTGCTGTCGCGCCGGGATTGAATCCCAACATCGTTCGTGCGGCGAAATCAGCCGGCTTGGCTTTCGCTCCTGGCATCGTGACGCCATCGGATATCGAAGGTGCAGCCGAACTCGGATGCAACCTGCTCAAATTTTTCCCGGCCGAACCAAGCGGAGGCATTGCCTACCTGAATTCCATTTCCGCCCCTTATGCCCACCTTGGCTTGGAATACATTCCACTCGGTGGGTTGGATGAAGGCAACTTCACCCGCTACCTGTCATTGAAAAATGTTCCCGCAGTGGGAGGATCCTGGATCGCGCCCCGCGACCTGATTCAAAAAAAAGATTGGTCAACGATCACAGCAAACGCACAGCGGGCATTGGAAAAAATCTCAACTCTCTGAAACAAACTGGGCCAACCTCGGCAACCGCCGCTTCTTCAGGCAGTGAAAAGTTCCGCGGCGTGATGGTTCGAGGCCGGGAATGACATCGGCTCAGGATACTCAAAGATTTTTCCCTCGTAGTTGCGGATCACGATTTTTTCCGAGTCGTGGTAAACGACATAGTTGGGATTGATCGGTACCTTGCCGCCGCCGCCGGGCGCGTCGATGACATATTGGGGAATGGCGTAGCCGCTGGTGAAGCCACGCAGGGATTCGATGATTTCGATGCCCTTTGCAACAGATGTGCGCAAATGCGAGGATCCACGAATAAGGTCGCACTGGTAGAGATAATACGGCCTCACACGGCACAGGAGCAGCTTATGGATCAGTTCCTTCATCACCTCGGGGCTGTCATTGACGCCTTTCAGGAGAACGCTCTGATTTCCGAGCGGAATACCGCTATCCGAGAGGCGACCCAGCGCGTCACGCACTTCGCTGGTGAGTTCGCGCGGGTGGTTCACGTGCACGCTCATCCACAGAGGATGATACTTGCGGAGCATGGTGCAGAGCTCTGGCGTGATGCGTTGCGGAAGAAAAATCGGAACGCGTGTGCCAATGCGCAAAAACTCAAGATGCGGGATGGCTCGCAGACGTTGAAGAATCGCCTCCAGGCGTGAATCCGAGAGCAAAAGCGCATCGCCGCCGGATAGCAAAACATCGCGAATGGCGGTGTTTTTTTCGAGATAGCGAAAGGCCTCCTCAAAGTCGGTGACAAGTTCCTGTTCCCCCACCCCGCTTACAACTCGGCTGCGGGTGCAATAGCGGCAATACGAGGCGCAGCGATCGGTCACGAGAAACAAGACCCTATCTGGATAGCGGTGCACGAGCCCCGGGACAGGCATATGCGAGTCCTCACCGCATGGATCGGCCATGTCATAGGGCGAATCGTAGCCCTCTTCGATACGGGGAATCACCTGCCGGCGGATCGGGCAGTCAGGATTATCGCTCTCAATGAGATTGAAGTAGTGCGGCGTGACAGCCAGCGCCAGCTTGGTTCCGGCAAGAAGAACCCCCGCTCGCTCCTCACTGTTGAGTTGGAGATGTGCCTCCAGCGTCGCCAGAGTGCTGACACGATTCCTCAGCTGCCAGCGCCAGTCATCCCATTCGGATGCAAGGGCATTATCCCAATAACCGGGGGCATGAGAAATAAATCGCGAAGCTGGCGCGGTGGACGGTTCGGACATTTGAATCCGCAAAGGCTACGATGATCACCGGGAGTGTCAACGTGGACGTTTGGCTATGTGTGCGACAGTTCAATGAACTGCGTATGATACCCTCCAGACCCAAGAAGGCAGGAAATGGTTCAACCAACTGAAGAATCGAGTCCGCGAGGAGGGAAACTATCGCTCCAGCCGTGGCAAAGCGCCCGATCGCAACATGCCTGTGCTCGGAGGAATCGGCCTTGATAAGCCTGAAACGAGTCCTGCAGGCATATTCTGTGATCAGTTCCGCTTGGAGAGGATTCTTTTTTCGTAGGTTTTTACCTCGGCGATCCAAGAGGCGTCACCGGGCACATTCTGGCGGCGGCAGTGTTCCTGCCAGACAGCACCGAGAGGGAGAGTCTTCGCTTCCTCCATGAGAGCAAGGCGGGTCGTGAAGTCGCCGTCCGCCTCGGCGTCGCGGAGGACCGCCGCAGGCTCGAGCAACGCGGCGAGGAGGGCCTTGATGGTCGAACGGGTGCCAATGACCCAGGCGGCAATGCGATTGATGCTGGCATCGAAGAAATCCAGACCGATATGCGTGCGGCCAAGGAATCCGCCACGCACGAGTTCCTCCATGATGGAGCGCGTGGGATCGTCCATGAGCACCACATGGTCACTGTCCCAGCGGACGCCGCGGCTCACATGGAGCAGGATTTCGGGAACGAATTGCAGGACCGACGAGATTTTATCCGCGAGGTTTTCGGTCGGGTGGAAATGCCCGGCGTCCATGCAGTAGAGGAGTTGGTTTTTCACGGCGTAGCCAAGGTAGAACTCGTGCGAGCCGACGACATAGCTC
>CAXNGJ010000219.1:0-3196 GCA_964201895.1 Terrimicrobiaceae bacterium | reverse complement strand
GGGGCCATTGGCATTCCAGCGTCCCCAGATACCGACTCCATCGGGCATGGCTTTGGGCAAGAGATATTCGGAGGCAGTGAGGCCCGGAGGACAGAGGCCTTGTTTTTCGGCTGCGACGAGGGTTTTCAGAAACAGAAGATAGGTGGCGCCCGAGCAGTAACTCGGCTGCGCCTTGGAGCATTCGAGACGCAGGCCGAGTGACGATACGGTGACAGCGCTGCTCAAAGCCTGATGAGCCTCGCGCGTTATGGCGTAGCCTCCCCCCTCGGGCATATTGCGGATTTGCTCAAGCACAATGGCATTGAAATCCGACGCGTGCAGGGCGACTTTCGAGAGCAGCATGAGGGCTGACAGGAGAACAAGTTTCATGTGTCCTCAACAACGCGAATTTCCAGATGTCCGCAAGACGCATTTTTTTATTCATTGTCCTTCTGGCCTGTGTGGCCGGGGCACTATGGATGCGAGAATGGACGGTTAAACGTCCGCTGCCGATGTCTGGCGGGCTTTACTTTCCAGTGGCGGTGGAAATTCCTGGGCCGCACTTTCTGCAGGGGGACACACTCTGGGGCGGAGACTCTCTTGCCGAGACAGCCGACTCCCTTGCGGATGTCGGCTGCGCAGTGGCTTCGGCCGCCATGGTGCTTGTATCACGGGGCGTCGATACCGACCCCGGGCGGCTGAATGCCTTTTTGCAGAATACGCCTGGCGGCTACACTCCCGAGGGTTGGATTTATTGGGAGAAGGCGGCGGAGATTGATCCCGAGCGGGTCGGCACACTGCTGCCGCACTACGAGGATGCGCCGTCGCATTTCCTGATCGACTGGAATCTTCTGCACGGCAACCCGGTGATTGCCCGTGTGCGCTATCCGAGCGGCATCACCCATTTCGTGGTGATCTGCGGGAAGCACGGCTTCGACTATATTGTTCGCGACCCCGGCGAGGGCGGCAGGACAGGGCTGACGCTTTTGAGCGATTTTCCCGCCCCCGTCGAGGCACTGCGTTTTTACCGCGCGGATTGATCAGGCGACGATGGTAGGCTGCCAAGGATCTTCGCACGAAGGGGGGGGCCTGCGAGTTGGGCATTTTGCGCGGAGAGCTTTTCAGAGACAGCCGCAGTGATCGTTCGAGCCGTTCGTCGTGCATCGGCAGCGAGTCCCGAGGTGGTGGCGTTGGTAATCAGTCGGGGCACGGCGCCGAACGGACTGGAGAAAAGCGCACCGGGTTCGGCATTTGAGCCTCCGGTGGTCTCCAGCTGGGCAATTCGCTTGAGACGCCCCTTGGGCAGAACTTGAAACACATCCACCCGGGCCTCTGTTTTTGTGGCGCCGAGCCCAAAGCCGACCAGGGAGCGAAGGGCGCGACTGCCTTGATGCACTCTCGTAAAATGCCCCTCGATCAACCAGGCCTTGGGATCCTTCACTTTTTCATTCTCGGAAATCACCATCGCGGGCCGGACATGCTTTGTGAGCCTTTCTGCAAGGCGGTCCGCGAACTCCACGGAAAATTTCTGCTCAAACGCATCGAGCTCCACACCGTCGCGATCGACACGGAATTTTGTGCGATCCACCGTGAAGGAACGGACCAAAATCTTGTCGGGCACGCACACTTTGTTGCTCCACTCCTGGCGGGAAACACTCACAGAGGCACAGCCTCCGAGCAACAGGCAGAGAAGCAGAATGAACGGTGTCGTTTTTGAAAGAATCATTCCAACAAACTCGCCAGCTTGTGCAAAACAGCAAGCTTCCTGCGTTTCTACGAGCCTGCCTGCCGCAGCAATGCCACCATCACTCCCTGGATCACGAGTTCCTGAGCAGGGATGAGATCGGGGTAATTGGGATTTTCCGCGCGCAGATACGGCTTGCCAGCACGGACGAGAAAAGTTTTGAGCGTGCTCTCGCCATCGATCAGCGCCGCCACCACACGCCCATGCGATGGGGGCTTGAGTTCCAAAATCACGATGTCCCCATCCAGGATATGCGCCCCGGTCATGGAATCCCCGCGCACCCTGAGAGCAAAAGTGCGAGCATTTTTCGGGATTCCCAGCGTGTCGAGTTCCACACGCACACAACCATCGCGCTCCTCGCTCTCTGCAAGCGGACGCCCTGCGGGGATGGATCCCAGAATGGGAATCTCGCTGATCAGGCGATTGGCGGATTCGGATAAAACCAGACCCCTTGCGCGGCGGGTAGAGCGTTGCACCACGCCCTTGCGCCGCAGGGCGGCGAGGTGCTTGGCGGCGGCATTCGGGCTCGCGAAGCCAAAGTTGGCCTGGATTTCCCGCAACGAGGGCGACACTCCTTCGCGTTGCTGGTAGGCCTCGATAAAATCCCTCACGGCCTGTTGTTTTAAGGTTAGCACTTCGCTCACGGTGATCAAATGACCACCTTTTTTAGCTCACCACAAGTCCGGCGATTGCATTTCACGGCGGAAATGTGGTTTTTACCGGGGATGAAATCCCACCGCAAGGAACTCTGGTTCGAAATTCCCAAACGCCGCGCGTTTCTGAACATCACTCCACAAATCGAGCAGTGCCTCTTGGAAAGCGGCATCCGCGAGGGGCTGTGTCTGGTCAACGCCATGCACATCTCGGCCAGTGTGTTCATCAATGACGACGAATCGGGTCTGCACCGCGACTTCGAAAAATGGCTGGAAAAACTCGCTCCCGAGCATCCGCATGCCCAATACGCGCACAACGGAGCCGAGGACAATGCCGACGCCCACCTCAAACGCACCATCATGGGGCGAGAAGTCGTGGTCGCCGTCACCAACGGCGCGCTGGATTTCGGCCCGTGGGAGCAGATTTTCTACGGCGAATTCGACGGACTGCGCCGCAAGCGTGTGCTGGTGAAGATTATTGGCGAGTAGGGCAGGAAGACCTCATTTTAAAGCCGCCACCAACTCTGAGTGCTCCATCTCGGCAGGAGTCAACTTGCGAAAGCCGGATTTCAGCAACCATCGCCGAATCGGAGCTACTTTAACCCCAGAACTTAAATTGCGCTTCAAGGGCTTCCGCGTGGGTTTCGAAGTAGTTTTTGGCATAGTTAATAGCTTGTTTAACCCGAATCCAGAAGAATTAACCACGGAGAACACAGAGAGCACAGAGGGTGAATGAATTGCTCCAAATCATGGAGGGTTATTTTGTCCAAGTCACCACTTTCAAAAACCGCTCTTGTTAATCCTGCAGCTACTGTCCTCC
>CAXNGJ010000218.1:0-3212 GCA_964201895.1 Terrimicrobiaceae bacterium | reverse complement strand
AATGTCTTTCGGCGTCTTCGGGAGAACGCGGCCCGGCCCGAGCCAGAATCTCGCATTCAAGTCATCGCCCGCGCTTCGCGCGAAGTGCGGAGTTCGATCTTCTACGCGACACTCCTCATCGTTTTGGTCTTCGTTCCTTTGCTGGGGCTGACAGGTGTTGAGGGAAAATTATTCACGCCGATTGCCGTAGCGACCATCGTCAGTATGCTGGCTTCTTTCTTGGTATCCCTCACTTTGATTCCGGTTCTTTGCTCGTTCCTTCTCAATCCGAGGCCCACTGTCGAGCATCAGGAAACTTGGATCGTTCGAGCCATGAAACGGGGTTTGCAGGCGACCGCACTGCGGATCGGCTTCGAGCATCCCTGGCCGGTTTTGGCCGCGCTTGGAATAGCCGTGCTCGCGGCGTTCTCCCTCTACCCGAAAATGGGGAAGGATTTCCTCCCCGCCTTCAAAGAGGAGACGGCGCTTATTGCGGCGACATCAGCACCCGGCACCTCGCTCGATGAAATGAACCGCATCTCGGATGTCATCGAGGAGCAAATACTCTCTGTGCCCGAAGTGCAAAAAGTCGGCCGCCGCCTTGGGCGAGCGGAACGCGGCGACCATGTGGTTCCCGTCTCGACCGCCGAATTCGATGTGGATTTCCGCAGATTGGGGAATGGGGGGAAAGAACGCTCCCGCAAACAAATTCTTGATGACATCCGTAACCGAGTGAAGTCGGTTCCCGGCGTTTTTGCTGTTGTCGGAGGCCCGCTGGCCGACCGCATCGGGCACATGATGAGTGGTGTCTCCGCGCCCGTGGCCATCAAGGTCTTCGGCCCTGATCTCGACACCCTACGAGATATCGGCACGCAGATCCAAACCCTCGCGAAGAAAATTCCCGGCTTTGAGAATGCCAAGCTCGACCAGCAATCCTTGATCCCGCAGCTCCGGATCGAGCCCGTCCGGGAGCGCTGTGCGGCCTACGGAATCGCCCCCGGCGACCTCAACACACGCCTGAGCACACTCATCGGAGGCAAGGAAATCGCCGAACTGCGAGAGGATCAGCGTGCCATCAACCTCGTGCTCCGCCTGCCTCTGCACTGGCGGGACTCACCGGAACGCATCGCCCAGCTTCCCATCCAAGCCGACAGTGACCGTTACTTTCCTCTGAGCGCCATAGCAGATGTGCGCGAGGCTAAGGGCCCTAATGTGATCTTTCGCGAAAATGGCCAGCGCCGCTTTACCATCGCCATCAAGCCGAGCGTGCGCGATGTCGGCGCGCTTGTGCACAATCTCCAAAGCGAGGTTTCAGCCAAAGTGCAGCTCCCTGATGGCTACTTCGTCACCTACGAGGGCGAATTCCAAGCCCAACGTGATGCCACTTGGCGCATAGCCATCCTGAGCATCGGTGTTTTCTTTGTGGTCGTCTTTCTCCTCTACGGATATTTCCAAAGCCTCTCACTGGCGCTCCAGGTTTTGCTCAATATCCCGCTCGCCCTCCTTGGAGGCTTGGTTCTCACATGGTTAGTCTTAGACAACATCAGCATCGCCACATTGGTTGGATTCATCGCCGTCGGAGGCATTGCCGCCCGAAATGGCATTATGATGCTCTCGCACTACCTGCACCTCATGCGCCACGAGGGCGAAGGATTTACACGCCAAATGGTTGAAAGGGGAACAATGGAGCGGATGGTTCCAGTCCTCATGACAGCCCTCTCGGCTGGCATAGCACTTCTGCCGTTTGTGCTGGCTGCGAATGAGCCAGGCAAGGAAATCCTGCATCCAGTTGCCGTTGTGATTGTCGGCGGCCTCATCTCATCGACACTCCTGGATTTCCTGATTACGCCTTTGATTTTTTTCAAATTCGCCAAATCGGCCGCCCAGCGCTCCATCAGGCGACAAGCCGCCGCTTCACAATAAAACAAATCAGAAAAATTAACCACAATCGAAAAGGCGGGGCCTTTGATATAGAGCAACCGAAGGTTGCCCCGAAGGGCGAGCCGAGCGGGAGCGAGCGAGTCAAAGGACACAGAGAATGGGGCACTTAAAATTTATTGAGTATCCATTTTTATTCAGCCTCCAATAGTTCCCAAAGCGATCCCCCTGTCACCGCTCATTTCGTTATAACAACTCACCAAACACCAAAACATGAAAACCACACGCATCCTGCCACTCGCCATCGCCGTCCTTAGCTCCCTCACGCTCCATGCGGGCAAAAACCATAGCCATGAAAAGAAAGTCGCCGGTCCAAACGGAGGCCGACTTCTTGTATCCATCGAACCGCACGCGGAATTCTTCGTCACCGCGGATCGCAAGGTTCAGATCACCTTCGTCGATGATGCCTTGAAACCCCTCGCACCCGCCGCGCAAGTCGTCACAGTCACAACCGGCGAGCGTTCCGCCCCAGTCAAGCTGTCGTTTGCCAAAACCGACAATGCCCTTCTTTCCGAGCAGAGTGTCCCAGAGGGCAACAACTTTCCGGTTGTCGTCCAAATCAAAACCAGCCCGGATGCCAAAGCAATCGTCGAAAAGTTCACGCTCAACCTCTCAAATTGCCCGGATTGCAAACACGCCGAATACGCCTGCATTTGTTCACACACTCATTGAAGGGATGAGCCTCAAAACAGCCACCAGAGAACTCGGCCAGCATGGTCGATCTACCCGGAACTGAACTCAACGCTCACGCTAGAACGTCGAGGTCCAGAAATTCAGACGCACGATCTTGACATTATTCGATGCCTGCCAGGAAACGGGTTTTCTCTTGGGCGAGGGTTCCTCCACTTTTCAAGATGTCATAATGAGTGGCGTGCAGGCGCATCTCGAAAATCCTGAACTTGGCGAGGCGGTCAAAGGATATTTTCGTGCTGATCCAGTTTCTCGTGAGTGTTCCTGACCCGATGAACACAGCGCCTTCGGGACTCAAAGACTCAGTCACGAGGCTTCGCCTGCCCTCTCAATTACTCCTCCATTGGTCTGCGCAGTGATGGCACGACTTAGCCCTGCAAACGCGTTGCACATGCCTCTGAAAGCTGAGCGGGGCTTCTCATCGTCACGAGCCAAGGCATCGCCGTCGAACCGGCGTGCCGCCCGGCACGCTGCGGACTACAGAGAAGCACACGAATCAGAAGCGCGAGTCGTAGTGAATGCCGGATATTATCGCTGCGTCTGCTTGAGGCCTTGCCTCACTTGTGCCAGATAGTCGGCATCGGACGGTTGCCACGACTCCGCTC
>CAXNGJ010000217.1:0-3223 GCA_964201895.1 Terrimicrobiaceae bacterium | reverse complement strand
CATGGCCGCTTCGCAAGAACCTGTTCGAGGGTCACAACCGGTTGCCCGTCCTCGGCGCACTCAAAAATCGCACGCAACACATGCTCGCGCCGCAACCTCCGCGCCGCCTTCCGCTCGAGCAAATGCCGGATGATAAGCCCCCGTTTTGTTCCAACTAACAGGCTCACGCCAAAAAACAGCGCGGCCGAGAGCACGATCAGAGCGCCTGTCGGCAGGCCTGGCAAAAGCGCGCTCGCCACGACTCCCACCAATGAACTGAGGGCGCCTGCAGCTGCTGCAACAAGGGCCATGGCGCGCAGGTCGTCGCTCCAAAAACGGGCTGCGGCCGGCGGAATCACAAGAAGTGCTACAACAAGAAGGATGCCGACTGTTTGAAGCCCTACAATGGTTACTAATACAACCAACCCCATTAGGAGTGCATCGAGGGGGCGCACTGGCCAACCCGCGGTGAGAGCGTAGGATTCATCAAAGCAAAGAAGTGTGAATTCCTTGAAAAGAAATCCGCAGACTCCAGCCACCAATAGCGACGCCAGAAGCACGAACCAGGCATCACCCGACGTCATCGATGCGGGATTCCCATAAATCAAACGCTCCAGCCCTGCCGCCTGCCCTCCTGGTAGCTGCTGAATGGCGCTGAGCATGGCAATACCTGCTCCAAAAAAAACACTCAGCACAATCGCAAGAGCGGCATCATCCTTTAGTCGGCTCGTTTTTCGAATGAGTAGGACGGCCCCCATTCCAGCGACGCCGGAAATCGTGGCGCCAAGAGCGAGCCAGAGAAAGGATCTCGGAGAAATTCCGAATGTCTCAGCCAGCAGGAAGGCAAGCGTGATGCCCGGCAAGGTGGCGTGGCCGAGGGTATCGCCGAGCAAAGAACGCTTGCGAAGAAGTAGAAAAGTCCCCGCAAGTCCCGCTGCGGCTCCGAAAAGGCAGGCGCCGGCCATAACAACGCGCGTATTGTGATCTTGAAGCAAAAGGACACGCCAGAAGGATTCCATCATCAGGACTCTCTAGGCGCTCCGGGGCGGGAGAGATCGACCACGGCCTCATCCAGAAGAGTCAGCCGAGCGCCATAGGTTTTGCGGAGATTCTCAGGCGTCAGCACTTCGGAGGCCGGTCCCTGCGCCACCACCCGCATGTTCAAAAGAACGACATCATCGAAATACTCGGCCACGGTATCGAGATCGTGGTGCACGCATACGACTGTGCCCCCTTGATCCTTGAGGCGTCTCAGCAAGGTGAGAATCGCCTGTTCGGTTGCCGCATCCACGCTGGCAAATGGCTCGTCCATCAAGTGCAGTTCAGCTTTTTGGGCGAGGGCACGGGCCAGAAAAACGCGTTGCTGCTGACCTCCCGAAAGTTGGCTGATCTGGCGTCCGGCAAAATCCGCCAAGCCCACATCCGCGAGCGCCTCGTCCGCCATGCGCCTGTGGCGTGCGCGAACCGGCAGGCACCAACCGATCTTCTTATAGAGCCCCATCGCCACGACATCCCTCGCGCTCACAGGGAAATCCCAATCCACACTCTCGCGCTGCGGCACATAGGCCACACGCGAGCGGACTTTTTTCAGAGGCTCACCATAAAAAAGAACCTCCCCCGAGGCGGCGGGAATGAGGCCGAGCGCGGCTTTGAGCAATGTGCTTTTTCCCGCGCCGTTCGGCCCCACAATAGCCGTCGAGCGGCCGCGGCGGATGGACAAGTCGGCATCCCATAGGACCATTTTGCGGTGGTAGGCGACATTCAGTGAGCGGATTTCCAATGGATGCGTGCTCATGGGGTATTTCCACCGAGGGCGTTTGTGATGGTGCGTGTATTATGCCTCAGCATCCCTTCGCAAGTGGCCTCCGGTGTCCCTGCTGCTCCCAGAGAGTCGGAATAAAGCATCCCACCCGGTTTCACAGTTTGGCCTCGCGCGGCAGCGCCTTCGATGACGGCGCGGATGTTTTTTTCCGAGAGGGTGGACTCGAAAAAAACAGCAGGTATCTGGCGTTTCACGATCTCATCGACGATGCGGTTGATGTCCGACACGCCAGCCTCGGATTCGGTGCTCAGCCCTTGCAAACCCAGCACCTGAAGGCCTGTGGCCCGTCCGAAGTATTGAAACGCGTCGTGTGCGGTGATGAGTACACGCTTCTCAGCAGGGATTGTTGCGATAGCAGATCGAATCCACTCGGAAAGCGCTTCGAGCACGGCCCTGTAGCGGGCGGCATTCGCTTTGAAGCTCTCGCGGCCTTGGGGATCAGCCTGAGCCAGGGTTGTTTCAACCGCCTCGATGCACCGGGCCCACACGAGCGGATCCATCCACACATGCGGATCCTCGGCACCGCCCTGCCGCAATAGCTTTTCCTGCGGAATAGACGAAGTCACAGCAGAAACAAACTTGCCGCGCTGGTGCATCTTTTCAAAAGTCGCCTCCATGCGGCCCTCCAAGTGCAGACCGCTATAAAAAATGACATCCGCCTTCAGCAACTTCGCGACATCGTCACGTGTCGGCTTGTAAAGGTGCGGATCCACGCCATCGGAAATCAGAGCCGTCACCTTCACCCGGTCGCCCGCCACCTCACGCACCAGATTTGCCACCATCCCCGTGGTGCAAATAACCTCCACTTCAGCCCGTACCGAGCCAAGTATCGACAGCAAAAAAGCCACAGCCGCACATAAAACGAGTTTCACACCGCAAAAGCTGGAGCCCCGACGCCCGCTTTGCAAGGGAATGCTCAACCCCGGCTTCATAATCCAACCGAACCAAATCGTGGCGATTGCCTATTCAACCAACAGGCCATCTCCAATCCTCGTCAATTTTCCCGAGAATGTCTTAGCCCTTCGGAAAAAATTTTCACTCCGGCACGAAAACACCCGATCGCAATATGCTCACGGCTTGAATTCGCGGCGTTTTTTCATGCTTCTCAAGGATTCCTGGCCTGTTTCCATTGGCCTGCCAGTCGTGCGCCGCTCGCGCTACACCGTGCAGTATTTGAATTCCGATGCTCCTCCCAGTGGTACCAAGGCTGCGCAATTCCAGTTCTTTTTTGAAAAATCCTGAACCACCCACCCAGGCCCTCTGCGTATGGACATTCCTCCATGCGGCGACTACTTTGCGCCCGTGTTCAACCGCTACCGAAACATTCAACTCACCCCGGTAAAGGCCCTCATCGGCCTAAATATCCTCGCCTTCGTATTTATCGAAATCCTGCCGCAGCGGCAGCAGGCGGTGGCTGACCAT
>CAXNGJ010000216.1:0-3226 GCA_964201895.1 Terrimicrobiaceae bacterium | reverse complement strand
AGATCGCGACGAGCGGGTTCATGGCGCGTATTCGCGGGTTATGCGGCCGTCGCGGATTTCGATGACGCGTCGGGAGCGGGCTGCGATAGCCGGGTCGTGCGTAACGAGGACGATGGTCTTCCCAGACGCATGCAAGACGTCAAACATTTCCAAAATCATTTTGCCGGTGGCGGAGTCGAGGTTACCGGTGGGTTCGTCGGCAAAGAGGATACGGGGGTTGTTGACGAGGGCACGGGCTATGGCAACGCGCTGGCATTGTCCGCCGCTGAGTTGAGGCGGACGGTTCGAGAGGCGGTCGCCGAGGCCGACATCCGCTGCCACTTTCCTGGCGCGGGCGAGGCGCTCGCGGGAGGCAACTCCGGCATAGATGAGAGGCAGGGCGATATTTGAGACGACATCGAGTTTCGGCAGAAGATTGAAGGCTTGGAAAACAAAGCCGATTTCGCGGTTGCGCACGCGGGCGAGTTCGTCGTTGGAGGCCTTGGCGAGATCTTTGCCGCAGATTTCCATTCGGCCGGCAGTGGGGGTATCGAGACAGCCGAGGAGGTGCATGAGAGTGGACTTGCCACTGCCGCTGGAACCGATGATCGCAATGAACTCGCCCTCCTCGATGCGAAGGTTGACCTCATCGAGCGCCCGAATTTCCTGATCGCCCACGCGATAGACTTTGCTGAGGCCTTCGAGGTGGATGAGGCTCACGACTTGGATTGTTTTGAAGCTTTTTTGGTGGTCTCGGGTGGCTCGACCAGAAGGACATCTTCGCCGTCATGGATGCCGGACTCGATTTCGGCGTCATTCGCATCGATGGTTCCCACAGTGACTTCACGCCGCACAGGTTTTCCCTCCTCGAGCACATAGGCGACCTTCTTCCCCGCATTTTCAAAAATGGCGGTGAGCGGCACGGCAACAACGCCGGAAGCCTTCGGCAGAGCCAGGCGGACGCTCACCGACACGCCGGGCTTGAGACCAGCTTCATTGCTATCGATGACACCACGAACCTCGAATCCCTTGATGTTGTTTTTCACGCTGGCAAGGGGGGCGATGAAAAAAACTTTGGCGGACGCGGGGGATTTTTCGGAGTCGGGGGATTGGAGAATGAGCGCCTGTCCCATGTTCACTTTGGAGGCATCGAGCTGGTTGACTTGGGAGATGATCAGCAGACTGGAGAGGTCGGCGAATGTCATGAGGCTGGTGCCGGAATTCACGCTGGCTGCGCCCACGACGACCTGCCCTTCACTAACGGGGATTTCGAGCACGGTGCCATCGAAGGGAGCGAGGACGCGGGTCTTGGAGAGGCGGTCATCGACGGTCTGGCGGCGGCGGAGGGCTTTATCGAGACCGTTTTCCTCGATTCGAAAGTCAGCCATCATATTGAGAAATTCCTCTTCACTCAGGAGCCTGCGCTGGTGGAGTTGGGCGGCGCGGTCGAAGTTGCCCTTGGATTTTCCCATGGTGAGACGCGCGCCCTCGATCTCAGTTTCCGCAGCAGCACGCTCATTAAGGAGATCGGTGTCATCAATCGTCACCAGCAGGTCGCCTTTTTTCACACTCTGGCCGGGAGTGACATGGATGCGGCGGATTTTCCCTCCGATCTCTGGCTTCACATCAACCTGGAGCGAGGGTTTGACCTCGCCTGCGAGGAGCAGTTCGGGCGCGATGTCGGCACGGCGGGCCTTGGCTGTGGGGAAAACCTCGATTTTATCAATCGGAGAAAAGGGCGGCCAGCCTTGGTAGAAAGCGGTTCCAGCAAGAATAAAAACAAGGACGGCTGCGGAGAGGTATTTGATCACGGAGCGGTTACTCTACAGTCTCAGGGATTCTTTTCAACCAACACCGCTGCGGCAACTGTGTAGCCATGCATCGCATTCAAGCCACGGATGGGGGCGATTTCACCATTGCAGAAACACCCGGCGATTGGCTTGCCTCCCAGCGCCTCGGAAAGCTCGGAGGCATCCTGGTTCGCTGTACCGAAGAATTTCTTCCCTCGTGCGATACATGAGAAGAGCAGAGCGCCATAGGCACGCTTTTTAGCCTGCCGGACAGGCTCATAGCCACGGGCGAGATCCTCAAGGGCGGCGCTGGGGTTGCGAATTTGATATTGAAGTGTCTGCCCTACGCGTGGAATGCCTGCTATAACGACCGCGCCGGAGTCGGGATCCGCTCCGATGATGTTTTTCACGAGGAAGTCGCCAGAATGGAACTCGTGGATGTATTCCGAGCCCGCAAGCCCGGCGAAGAGATTGCCTCTGGCATTGGATTTCTCCTCATCGCTGAGCGTTTCGAAGGCGCGCTCCAGGGCGCGGTAGGCAGGCTGGCCGCCGAGGGCGTATATCACATTGTGGTCGGCCCGGGTCACTGTGAACGGCTCGCCGATTGGGCGGCAACCTTGGCTGAGAGCTGGAACGATGGCCGTGCGGCCAATGACAGGCACGGCGGCGGCATCCACTGGTGTTCCATTAATGAATACCGCCGTCTCATTTGCATTGCCCCCGCTGGCGAGTCCACCCATCACGCTCACCCTGGAAGCCTCGCGGTTGCATGAATTGATCCAATCATCAACCGGAAAAGCAAAGGGGTTGGCGAGAGCGATCCAGCCGTTGGCCTGAGTAAGAGAGGTAAACTCCGAGCCATCCAGCGCCAGCGGGTCGCCGAATTCGCCTTGGCAAGCCATGATGGAAAACCCGGATCCTCCCTCAAACTCATTCCCCCCCTCAATGCGCCCGATGGTCGTGCAGCCAATGATATCTTGAATGTGCCCATCGACTCGCAACGTTTCGCAGAACTCGGCGATATGGGGCATGTAGTTGGAACTGACAAAAGCAAAAGCCATTCGCGCGGGCGTTTTGAGCGTTTCCCTGATGTGAAGGGCCGCCGCGAGAACCTCCGGAGCCTTGTAAACGCCGCTTGCATGAAAACTGGCTGCTTTGAACTTGCCCATGCCCCATCATTGCGCACCGATTCCGCGAGTCAATCCACCGCTCCGGAGGTGGACAAACTTTTACCCAAGGATACGGCGGATGGTTTTCACCGAGTCGAAGCACTCGACCGCACACTCGCGGGCGGCACGGGAGAGACGCTCCCAGTCTTGAAGGACGCGGCGGGCGCACTCCACGGCGGAGGCCTTGTCGTGCATCCACAGGAAGCCGCTCTCGGCAGGCAGGTATGTCTCAGCGGCAGTGGACTCTGTGATGACAGGCCGACCCAGCGCGAGAAATGCCGCCGCCCG
>CAXNGJ010000215.1:0-3234 GCA_964201895.1 Terrimicrobiaceae bacterium | reverse complement strand
GTGCCCGGCATTTTGGGGTGCGGGGCGCGCCCCGCACCCCAAAATGCCGGGTCTGGCGAGGGGGTAGGCTGGAAATGCGAGCCTCCAGGGCGCACCTTGCCGCTGCCGGGGTTCTCAATTTTCTGCGAACACCGGTTCGTTGTCGTAGTCGGGGAATGGATCGTCGAGCCAAGGTTCAGCCTGCCCGCCGTAGCCGAAAGGCGAAGGAGGGATCACCGGCTCGTCTGGTTCGGGTGGCTCGCGGGCAGCGTCCACGCGCACACCGGCTTCCCAAAATCCGAGGTGGCGCAGGATGCGTTCTATGACAGCGGCCTCGTCGATGAGGGCGACGAGTGAATTCAAGCCGCCCGTCTTCTGCAGCGCAGGGTGTTTGGAGCAAATTCTCCCGGTGTGAGAGAGGCATGCCTGAAGAAAAGCAAATAGCCTAAGCAGGCCTGGTTTCAGGCCAGGGCCCGATTAAGCGCGCTGACGATGGCGTGAATGGAGGCGAGTTCGATGTTGGTGTCGCTGCCGACGCCGAAGTAGGTGCGGGCGGCGGCAGTTTTGATTTCGATGTAGCTCACGGCGCGGGCATCGGCTCCGGCGCCGAGCGAGTGTTCGGAATAGCTTTGGATTTCGAAAGGCGGGATGTTCGTTTGGCTGAGGGCGTGGACGAAGGCGGCGATCGGGCCATTGCCGGAACCGCGCACTGTGACAGGTTGCCCTTGGAGGTTGAGGTCGGCTTCGATGGTGACCTGCTCGGCGCGCTCGATGGCCCGGAATTCGCGCAGGCTTACGGCGCCTTCACGCAGGACATAGGTTTTGAGGAAAAGCGTGTGGATGTCCTCGGCTTCGAGTTCGGTGCCTTTTTCATCCGATACAGCATTGACGATTCGGCCGAGTTCTTTTTGGAGAGACTTGGGAAGCTGGTAGCCGAATTCCGTTTCGAGGATGTAAGCGACGCCGCCTTTGCCGGACTGGGAATTGATGCGGATGATCGCCTTGTAGCTGCGGCCGATATCGGCGGGGTCGATCGGAATGTAGAGGGTATCCCACGGCTTGCCTTCGGCTTGGCGCGCCCACGATTTTTTAATGGCGTCCTGGTGCGAGCCGCTGAAGGCCGTGAAAGCGAGGTCGCCGGCGTAGGGATGGCGGGGATGGACCTCCATGCGGGTGCAGCGCTCGTAAACATCGCGGATCGCGTTGAGGCGGCTGAGGTCGAGATGGGGATGGATGCCGTGCGTGTAGAGATTCAGCGCGACGGTGACGATATCGAGGTTGCCGGTGCGCTCGCCCACTCCGAAGAGCGTGCCCTCCACGCGGTCGGCTCCTGCGAGGAGTCCCAACTCGGTGGCGGCGGTGCCGGTGCCGCGGTCATTGTGCGTGTGAAGCGAAAGCGTGGTGAGATGGCGGCGGGTCAGGTGGCGGGACATCCACTCGATCTGGTCGGCGTGGATATTCGGTGTCGCGTATTCGACCGTGGCCGGGAGGTTGAGAATGATCTTATTCTCCGGTGTCGGCTGCCAGACATCGGTCACGGCCTCGCAAATCTGGAGGGCGAAATCGAGTTCCGTGCTCGTGAAGCTCTCGGGGGAGTATTCGAGACGGATACGCGAGCCCTCGGCGACGAGCGGCTGCATTTTCTCCTTTAAAAACGAAACCGCATGCGTGGCGATGGAGACGATCTGCTCGCGGCTCGAGTTGAAGACATATTCACGCTGCTTCGGCGAGGTCGAGTTGTAGAGGTGGAAAATGATGCTGCGCGCTCCGCGCAGGGCCTCCAGCGAGCGCACGATGAGATCTTCGCGGCACTGGCAGAGGATTTGGATGGAGACATCCTGCGGGATCAGGTTCTCCTCGATGAGGCGGCGGCAGAAATCGAATTCGATCTGTGAGGCCGAGGGAAAACCAATTTCGATTTCCTTGAAGCCGATGCCAACGAGCATCTGGAAATACTCGAGCTTTTCCTCCACGCTCATCGGTTGAGCGAGCGCTTGGTTGCCGTCGCGGAGGTCCACGCTGCACCATATGGGAGCGGAAGTCAGAGAGCGGTTGGGCCACTGGCGGTCGGGAAGATCGACTTGTGGAAAAGGCCGGTATTTGGTGACGGGCGGCGGTTGCATGGAGTGCGTCACCGTAGCACCGCAAAAGGCGACGCGCCAAGTTTTCAAAAGAGGCTACCCGACAATATCCACCACCACTGCAGTGGCATTGTCGCGGCCGGAGGCTGCAATCGCCTCGCGAACGAGAGCTGGAGCGGCCTCACGGGGGGTGTTGCGCAGGATATCCTCGATGCGGCTGTCGAAGAGGCCATCGGTCACGCCATCCGTGCAGAGTAAAAAACGGTCTCCCGGCTCGAGGCCCACGGCGCCCGCCTGGGGTTCGATTTGTTGCGGGTCTGCACCGAGGACTTTTTGCAGGATATTGCGCTGAGGGTGGCTTTTCGCCTCACGCTCGTTGATTTGGCCATTTCGAAAAAGCCAGCCGACATAGGTATCATCGTTGGTGATCTGCTTCATGCCGCCCGCTGCCGGCAGGAAGTAAATACGGCTGTCGCCGACATGGGCGAAATACATCCAGCCCGGAGTGAACCAGCACAGGCTCAGCGTGGCACCCATGCCGCGGCACTCTTCGTAGCAGGAGCCGAGATAAAGCAGGGCGCGGTGGATTTCGACAAAGACTTCCTGAAGCACATCACGAAATCCGCTGGAGATGCCTGAAGCGCCTTGTGCGAAGACCCTTGGTAGGTGTTTTGTGATTTTTTCCACGGCTATTTTGCTCGCAAACTCTCCGGCCATCGCTCCGCCCATCCCGTCGCTCACGGCAAAAACAAAATCCGCTTTGGCAACTTCCTCCTGGCCGATCTTTCCAAGCCATTGTGCGCCGTGCGAATCGACGAGCAGGCCGAGGAAAGAATCCTCGTTGTTTTTACGGACCTTCCCACAGTCCGTGTGACCAGACCACACAAGGCTTCTCGCCGGGGATGCCATGTCACTCATTGTCAGGCTCCAGGATGGTAGCGAACTCAAAATCGATCAGACAAAACCGGCCATCGGACTGGCGGTAGGTGACATTCCGTATGTCGACGTCGTCGTGACGCACGCCATAGGGTTCAAGTTCAGCAAACAACTCGCGGCAGCGGGCATCGTCAAGGTGGTCGACGCGCGTGCCGCAGTTCGTGGTCACCATTTTGAGTGCCTCGGGATCGCTTTCCACGAGCCGCGGAACAAACGGGCAGGCGCGCTTTTCGAGGTA
>CAXNGJ010000214.1:0-3238 GCA_964201895.1 Terrimicrobiaceae bacterium | reverse complement strand
GAATGCCGGGCCGCTTGGTGCTTGTGCTGGCATGTGCGCGATCTGCTCGAGGGCCTGCCCCGCTGCGAGCGATCCGCCTTTGATATTCAGACTCCGGAGTTCGAAGTTTTTAACCATCTCGGCGGGGGAGCCGGTGAGACGAACCAGATCAAGGATGAGAAAAGGATCGCTGGAATGCGGAGCGCTCGCCTGAACATCCCACAGTGTGAGTTCCAGGGGGGCTGTCGACTCTTGGCTGAAATCCTTCCAGTCGAAACAAAAATTCGCGCGCACGTTCGGCTTGCCATCTTTTTCGCCTTCATAGACGACCTCTCCGAAGTCGCAAACGATGCGCCGGATGCGAAGCGCGGATCCCCCGGACTTTTCGGGGATGGGCGGAAGAATGCCTGACCATCCTGGTGAAATCAGCACGACGGGGTTTTCGAGGTGTATTTCGCCGATGCGCCCGGCTGCGAGGTCATCCAGCGAAAAAACGACGCGGCCGCGTTCCAGTCGCGCGAGTTCCTTTCCTGTCTGCGGGTCGTTGATGACAAAGTTTGTGAACGTGATCTCGACGGGACCAGTCATGTGCACGTCCTGAACATCGATCTTTGAATCAGGCAGGTTTTTTTCAAACGTCCAACGCGCGACCGGTGCGAGGTTGCGAGAGAGGAGGAAGAGTCCGCCGCAAGCCGCGAGAAGAATAAAGATGAAGAGCGCCGCCAGACGGCGGCGGATGCGTTTGGAAAACTGGAACGGCCTTTTCAAAATGGCATCCGCCAGATCGCGGCAACTTTACTTTCTGCGGTTGCGCGCGACTTCCTCGAAGAGTTCAACGATGCCGTCATCCACGCGCAGGTCGACGATTTTCCATTTGTTCTCCGAGCGGTAGAAATAGAAGCGCCAGCGTAGTGGCAGGTCTTCATTCAGCGAGAGGCAGGTCTGGCGGAAGAGTGTCTTGCCGATTTCGAGCGTCTCAACGACTTCGTAGCCTTTCACGGGGCCGAAATTATCCAACGCTTCGCGGGTGCGTTTTTTGAGCTGCTCGAGGTTCTCTGCTTTGGCCCCGATGATTGTGTTTTTTGCGAGTCCCTCGTAGGCGGCATCGAGATTGTCGGCCTTGAGTGCATCGAAAAATTGTTGGAGCAGCTCGGTTGGTTCTGCGGAGTTGGCAGCAGTCGGTGAGGGAGTCTGCGTGGCGTTTGAGAAAAAAAGAAGCTTCTTGGCATCCGCGCCTTGTTGGGCAAATGCGGAGGTCGCCAAGAGAAAACAAACGAGTATAGAAAAAATGCGCATGGCCAAGAGTCGCGTCTTCACTTTGACGATGCAAGCCCGCCGAAAGAGCGGTTGGAGTGATCCGAGCAGGGGCTATTTTTTTTGGGTTGCCCGGAGAAGGCTCCCCATGCGGTTCATATCCCTCGCATTGGCGATGGCTTCCTCCTTGGAAATCGCGCGGCTGACGTAGAGTTGCTCCAAATCGTCGTCGATCGTGTGCATACCGTCCTTGCGGCCGATCTCGATGAGGCCGGTCAGTTGCTCCCAGCGGCGTTCTCGTATGCAGCAGCGAACAGCTGTGTTTCCCGTCAGGATTTCCGTCGCCAGCACACGGCCGGTCCCGTCCTCTTTCGGCAAGAGGCGCTGGGAAATGACGGCTGAAAGCGAATTGGCAAGCTGGGCAATGACCTGCGGTTGCTGCTCGGCGGGGAAGGTATCCACGATACGGTCAACGGCCTTTGGGGCATCGATCGTATGGAGCGTTCCGATGACCAGGTGCCCGGTCTCCGCTGCCGTAATGGCGGAGCTGATGGTTTCATGATCCCGCATCTCGCCGACGAGTATGACATCCGGATCCTGCCGGAGTGCGTGTTTGAGGGCCTCGGCGAAGGATTTGGTGTCGCTGCCGACCTCCCGCTGCTTCACGAGAGATGTGGCATTTTGGAAAACATATTCGATGGGATCCTCTACAGTGATAATCACGCCGCTGCGCTGTTGGCTGATGTGTTGAATCATCGAAGCCATGGTCGTGCTCTTGCCCGAGCCGGTGATCCCTGTAATCAAGATTAAACCGCGTTGGAGGGCACAGAGTTCCAGAATCGAATGCCGGTGGCCCAGTGTGCTCAATTCTGGAATCCTGTGCGGAATGTGGCGGAATGCAGCTTCCAGCGCGCCCCTGCTGTAATGGGCGTTTCCCCGAAAGCGCCCGAGTTGCTCGACCTGAATGGCGAAGTCGAGTTCCCATTTTTCCTCAAGGCGGGCCTTTTGTGTTTCATTGAGAATTCCCGACACCAGATCGCGGCAGGAATCGAGCGTGAGCGGTTCCGCGCCCATCGGATGAAGTGCCCCGTGCAATCGCATCATGGGCGGTGCTCCAGCGCTTAAATGAACATCTGATGCGCCCGAAGCGACGGCTTGGGCGAGAAGATCGACAAGCTCGTAGGGTATGGCGTTTTGAATCATTGGCGTGTGGCTTGAGCTGCGGAGCTGATGCCTCGCAGGCTTCTGGCGAAGTCCTGGGGGTTGTCGGAAAATTCCAGAGCGGTTTCCTCGGAGAGGATGCCGGATTTCAGAAGCTCGGCGAGCGACGTTGAGAACGCCTTCGCCTGCCGGGGATCGGATTTTGCAAAAAGATCGGGGATTTCGCGGCTTCTTCCCTCGGCGATGAGATTTCGGGCTGAACCTGAGTTTGTGAAATACTCGCAGACCAAGGCGCGACCGCCTTGGGTTGAAGGCGGGAGCCGCTGGCAGAGGACGCCCAAAAGCTGGGATGATAAAATTTTTCGAATTCCGCCGCGCTCTTCCATGGCAAAGAGGCTCTCCATTCGTTCGATGGACTCTTTCACATTCGATGCGTGCAGCGTCGTCAGGACGAGGTGACCGGTTTCGGAAGCCTGCAACGCTGTTGATGCTGAGTCCCTGTCCCGGACTTCGCCCAGGAAAATGATATCCGGATTTTGCCGCAACGAGCGGCGGAGGCCCTCGGCAAATGTCGGCGTGTCGATGCCCACCTCGCGCTGGGTGAAATGGGAGAGCTGACTCTCGAAGAGATACTCGACCGGATCCTCAATCGTCACGATGTGGCGCGCTGCGGTGCGATTGACCGAATCCAAGAGTGCCGCCATGGTGGTTGATTTTCCAGAGCCTGTGGGACCGGCTATGGCGATGATCCCGGATTTTGATTTTGCCCACTGGGTGAGGAGTTCCGCCGGAGCCCCTAAAGTTTCCATTGTTGGGATGTCCCGGCGTATCCTGCGCAAAACCG
>CAXNGJ010000213.1:0-3243 GCA_964201895.1 Terrimicrobiaceae bacterium | reverse complement strand
ACCATCGTGTCATGAACGGCGCTCATTGCTGGCAGGACTTTCCCGAAGCCGTGCAGCGTGGAGACGGTCGGGGTGTAAGAGTGGCGGTGCTTGATTCAGGCATCGAAAGGCTCCATCCCGCATTCAAGGATTCCGACTTCGAGGACGATCTCTGTTTTGCGACTGCGCGAAATGGCGAGTCTCCAAAAAATGCCGGCGGGATGGATTTCTTCGGCCACGGAACGGCTGTGGCATCTGTGCTCCTTCATACCGCGCCACGTTCCACAATCGGCAGCTTTCGCGTTCTTGGTGGCGAGGCTTACGGGCGTGATGAGATCATTCGCCGAGCGGCATTGGAGGCCATAGCGCGTGGTTATCATATCATCCACTGCAGCTTTGGCGCGAGTGGTTCGCCATTTACCGTGATGTCTTTCAAGTCCTGGATCGATGCCGCCTACCTCGCCGGCGTGCATGTCGTCGCTGCTTGCAATAACGGGGGATCATCCGTCCGTGTTTGGCCTGCACATTTTTCAAGCGTGGTGGCAGTGGATTCCTCCCCCGGGGTTTCCAGTGGGCAAATTCAGAGGCGCGCCGGATCGCTTGTCGAGTTCGCTGCTCATGGAGGAGTTAGAGCCCGTTTGCCTTGGAAGGATAAAACCATGCGAAGTATTGCGGGAACGAGTTTTTCCGCTCCAGTAGCCACAGGCCTTATAGCCAGAATTCTCTCCATCCACCCCGGCATCCATCCCGACCAGATGAAGATGATACTACGGCAAATCGCCGAGCCTGCGGAGTAGTGGACTTTTGAAATGGAGGGAGCGGCTTCCGAAAAATGTTCTACTGGATCGAAGGCGGAACAGGGCCTGTCTTTGGAACGAGGCGGAGAATAACAGTGCGGTTGCGTGCTGCGGCATTTGGCACATCACTTGTGAAAGGCTGTGTCATGCCGCCTGTGGAACTCACAAGCAGGCGCTCCGCTGGAAAGTTGCCATCATCGCGCAGTACTTCCGTAGCAGCGACTGCCCGGCGGAGTCCCAGCGTGTAGTTGTCGCGGAATGGTGACTGCTGGCGCATTGCGGTGCCATCCGTCTGTCCTTCGATGATGAGCCAGAAGTCTGGAGCGTTCTTGGCGATCAATGTCCCTGTGAGGGCGAGTTGCTTGCGGCCTTTCTTGTCCACTTTTACTCCGGAGGCGAAGATGCCGTCTTCAAACTTGATGCGTATCTCGTTTTTGTTGCTCGTGATCACACAGCCGGGGAGTTCCATAAGGCTAGGAAGGAGGCGGTTGATTGCTTCCAGATTCTGGTCGACTTGAGGCGCTGCCGCAACTGGCGCAATCGGTGCTGTGCGGGTCGGCGCCTCCGGCGTGAGGGTCACAGGTTTGGGAGTTGCCTCCTCCTCGAGGGCAATCGGCTCGGTCACAGTAGCAGGCATCGGCGCGGCGGCAGGGATGGTCGTCTGGGATGCGATGGACTCCTCGTTGTCGTTGTGTTTATAAACAATCTGAAATTCCGGCAACACCGGCATGGTGGGTTGCGGCTTCGGCTGGGCGAGCGGCGAGGGGGCGGGTTCGCCGGGGTTCAGGGCTTCCCTGATGAAGAATCCTGCGACTCCAAGAGTGACTAGAGCCACAACCCAGTAAGCAAGTTTCCGAAAGGCGTTCATGCCTCCACCTGAGCGGTCACCACCGCTTAACGGAGGAAGCGGAACCGCACCGGGCTTGTTGTAGGGGCGCGATATTTCCACCGCATCCGAGTCGCGTGAGGTCTCGCGGGTTGTTTCGCGGAATGTCGGGCGCGAAGATGTTGAGGGCTGAACCGCTTTGCGAATCTTCGGTTCCCTTGCGGCGGTAGACGGTTTGGAAGACTTTTTGCTCTGTGATTTCTCTGAGATTTGCGCCATGAGCTCGAGTGCGGAGGTCGAGCGGGCAGCTGTTTTGCGAGTGGCCTTCGCTGCAGGTTTGGCGGGAGCCTCTTCTTCTGGTTCTTCGATCACTTCACTGACACCACTGAATTCATCAATCTCGCGCACTTCGCCAACAGAATCAAAATCATCACCACCCACCGATCCGACCATTTCTTCGACCACCGGCTTGATTTGCCGGGCGACTGTGGATTCGGCTTTTTGAAGTTTGGCGGGAAAATCGATCTCGACTGGCTCGCCGACTGATTCTTCCGGGAGGTTGGAGGCCTCGCCATCACGTTCCCTCATCCAATTTTCCAGAGCGAAGCGGTTGAATCGCCATTGACGTCCGACTTTCACCCCGGGCAATTGCCCCTCGCTACAGAGTTTCAGGAGTGTGGATTTGGGCATTTTGAGGAAGATTGCCGCCTCGTCGCCGTTCATTACTTCATTTTGGGGAGCTGATTGATCGTTTGCCATGCCAGATATTTGGATCGGGACTCTGCTACAAAAAATGGCCGGACGCAATCACTGCTTTTCGGGTTTGTCGTTGCCGGATGCGGATTTTTTCGAGAATGCTTGCAGAAATGAAAAGCGTTCGAGTGCGTGTGCCGGCCACAACGGCAAATCTGGGGCCAGGTTTTGATGCAATGGGAATCGCCCTGCGTATTTACAATACGACCACAGTCGCGCGAGGGAGAGGGACTGAGCCCGGCGAAATGGCCAGCGTAGCGGCGGATTTGTTTTTCCAAGCCTCGGGGGTGAAGAAATTTGATTTCCACTGGAGTGTGGAAGGTGATGTGCCGAGATCGCGCGGGTTGGGCAGTAGCGTCACTGTGCGACTTGGCATGCTTCATGGACTCAATGTGCTGGCTGGCAAGCCGCTCGACCGTCAGGGGGTCTTTAGACTCTGCGCGGAATTGGAGGGCCATCCCGACAATGCCGCGCCTGGAGCTTTCGGGGGATTCTGCATCGCGCCAAAGTCTGGTCCATTGCAACGCTATCCGGTCGATGAGGAACTCGCTTTTGTGCTGCTGATTCCCGATATGGAGCTGGAGACTTCCAAGGCGCGTGGAGTTCTTCCATCAAAAATCCCACTCTCCGATGCCGCTCTCTCGGTTGGAAATGCGGCGGCCATCGCCGGGGCGTTTGCCAGCGGTGACTACCGTAAACTGGCGGGCTGTTTTGAAGATCGCCTGCACCAACCTTACCGCGCGAAACTGATGCCGTTTCTCGATGATGTCATTGCCGCCGGATGCGCAGCCGGCGCTCTCGGGGGATGGTTGAGCGGAGCCGGATCGACGATTGCCTGCGCGGCGCTTCGTCGGCCGGACAAGGTGGCAAATGCCATGATTGCCACTT
>CAXNGJ010000212.1:0-3288 GCA_964201895.1 Terrimicrobiaceae bacterium | reverse complement strand
AGTTGTATTGGGTCAAGCGAACCTGCTCACCTGGGATTTCGGTCGCGACAGCGGCGAGTTGGTCGATGGCAAAGGCTTGGGGATCGATAGCGGATCGAAATTGTCTCCATTCGGTCACGAGATTTTGGGCATTCGTTGAGACTGACTCGATGGATTTGAGCTCATTGTTCAAACAGTGCAATTGAAATCGTTGCCAAGCGAGGTCAACGGCTACAAAAAACAAAATCACCGCATAGATGGCCAGCCCCATCGTGGCAAAAGATGCCAGACGCTTGATCCGTGCTCGGGAAAGCAGGGCTGCGCGAGCAGTCGGTGGCGCCGCATCGCTCAAGATCTTTGGCAGAACTGGTACAGGAAGCTTTTTTTCAATTTCAAAATCCAAGCGCAGCGCATGTCCGAGCGACATGGCATCCGCCTCCAAAAAATCTCCGATCAGGCGCAGCTTGGCCGGCATGCGGGTGATGACACTCTCCGACCTCAGCCTCATGGCTGTGCGTGCGATGGCCCCGCAAAAAGCCGCTCCGGGATTCGAATCTCCTGTCGCAGCAAAGAAGACGCATTTGTCCTCGCGGTAGATGGCGAAGCAGAGGGTGCCCTGTTCCTTCCAAACAAGAACATCGGCTCCTGCGGGATCAAGCAATCGAGCAGGAATCTCAAAACACTTAGCCCTCTTCAGGTATTCGTGAGCGGTTTCGTCATCCGTCGCCGCCAGTGCCAAGACAAGCGACCGTCCCTCTTTTTCCAAGATGGGGACCGTATAGACCTCGGCGTCCTTCCGCAGTAGATGTCGGCTTGTCAGCTCAAGTTCAGCTAATTCCGCAGGTTCGCCTTGGGCGGCGATCCACAAGGGCATGGAGAGAACGCTGCGCGAGGGCAGTGCCAAAAGCAGGTTGGCAAAGGCATCCAGCGACTTCTCCGTAAAATCCTCTTCGAGCGTGGGGTCTTCCTTGGGAGGCAATTTCCAAAGCTCCCAGCCTTCCGCGCCTGGCCTAAGAACCGCATCGGGAGTTTTCTGTTTCATCGCTCCTCCCAGCTCATCATTTGTCCATTTGCCCCAGTTGGTGCGATGACGACAATCTTATGAGAGATACCTGCACACCAACCTGTGCTCTCAATGCGGCGCATATCCCCTGAGGTGTCAAAAAACTCCAGCAAGGCCGCGCGCTGCTTGCCGCCAGCTCCAAGAAAGTCCGCCACTGCCTCGATGGATTCCAGTTTTTGGTCATCAGCCGTATTGTCAATGCCGTCAAGCCCCGCGCGCATTTGGATGAGCGATTGGCACTGATTGGGCGTGAGTTCGGTAAGGGCAGTGAGCAGTGGTTCCTGAGCATGTTGGATGCTGATCTTTCCACTGTACCAAATGGTAAAGGTATCCTGCCAGCTCTGCTTTGCGGCTAAAATACGAGCCAGATTCATAACGGACTCCATTTCACGAATATGTTTAAGTGGCCGATTCGCAGGGTATCCCGGCCGACCGGCTTGCTCGTAGTCACCACGTTCCGCTCCATTCAGAGAGCCGAAATCATCAGCGTCGATCCAGTCTTGCAAGCTATCGATGGCCGCATCAGCGTCATCCAAGTTCGCCCCCCAACTCGCAAAGAGACGATTGAACACGGCGCGATTACCGGACTGAATCCAAAAGTTGGGATTCAGTCTTGCGGCCTCGTTGGTCAGTTTCACTTCATAGCCCTCAGTGTTTTTGTTTCCGTTGCGGAGGAGGGGGCTTCCGGTTTCAACTGCTGGATTCAAGCCGAGTGCGATGCCACTCAGTGCCATTTGACGCGCGACGAATTTCTTCTCTGCGAGTGATTCGCTTTCGATCCAGCCGCTAACCAATCCACCCGTAAGAATCACGAGTCCGGCCAGAAAAGCGATGCACCAGAGTACAAGCGGGAGTGCGATGGCCCGAATTTGGGAGCGGCAATTCATCGTGGGCTCGGGGTGTTGTTCCTCTGATTGCCCTCCGCAGGCGGAGATTGTGGTGGGGCGAGTGGCGGAATCCAAAATTGCACATCGATCAAAGTTTCGGCCATCGGATCATACGAAAATTGTAAACGCACCAACCGGGGCCTTCCAGTGCCTTGAGGCCATTCCTGAACCCATTCGTTTCCATTGAAAAAAAACCATGCCACGCGACTCACTCCAGGCAGCAGGGAAATCCAGTCGCCTTTTGTAACCAGTCGCTCCATTTCCGAGGCATCGATCTCGCCCGGCACCCTGAGAATGGAAAAAGTCCTCGAGCCATCCGCCCTAGGCCTAGCCGCAAGGATGAGCGAACCCCCGCCCAAGCTGGGCACACCAAAGGTTCCTGATGTTTCCGCAAAAACCAATTCCGGCACGGGGGCGCCTGAAGCGGATTTGGATATGCGGAAAGAGAGGTTGCCGTCTGCCGGGAGGTTGAGAAACGCTTCGCGGGTGATTCGCAGAAATGCTTCCAGCCTGCGGGCGGAGGTCTGCTCTGTGATGACGGACTTCGATGCTTCAAGAGCTGCCGAGGAAATGGAATATACGGCGCCGCTCAGGAGGCCTAAAATCATCAGAGCCATGATCACTTCGAAGAGCGTGAATCCTGCCTGCCAGGGCCTGCGCTGAGGAAGGTGCGCTTTCTTCATGGCCGATAAACCAGAATTTCCGCGATTTCTTTTGTCCCTCCACGAACCGGCTCCGCTGTGACTTTAAGCCTCCACATGCCTGGCAGAATTGCATTGTTTGTGTCCCGAATTTCGGCCTGCTCGAAGGTTTCCAGCACACGGATTCCGTTATTGGTTTGCCCATCAATCTCACGGCGTCCATCCAGCGGAGGGGCTGCCATTGCGGTGGCCAGACGGGACTCGATCATCGTGCGGGCCAGCATTCTTGAGCGGGCATTCAGGGCCGCATCCACCGCCGACTGCAGGGCCAAAGCCAAGCCCGTCACAGCCAACGCAAAGACGCCCAGCGCGATCAAGACTTCAAAGAGAGTAAAAGCCCTATTTCTCATCGGTTACAATCAGAGCCGTTAGGGGGTCAAATTTTAAAACGATTGACTCCTCCTTGGAGAAGATACGCAACTCGAGTGGATCGCAAATGCCTGCCCCGTTGAATCCCCAGAATTCGTCTTTTTCGGGTTTACGAAACCTGTTTTCTGTGAAACGCCGCACTTGCATTTTCCAACCTTTAGGCAGTTGGGCAGTTGGAATGTCGCCATCGCCGACAAGGCCGGACTCCGTGAGGCGAAGCTGCCGCGCTTCTCCGGTTTCAATAGCTTTTTTGTGTGCGGCCTGTGCGCTTTTTTCGATGGCTTTTGCA
>CAXNGJ010000211.1:0-3327 GCA_964201895.1 Terrimicrobiaceae bacterium | reverse complement strand
GACTCGCCGACGAATGCAGCAACATCTTTCACCTGAACGGCACTGGGTTCGGTGTAAACTGTCTGCCCCATGCGAGCGGAGGCGATGAGCAGGGAACGGAGTTCCGCCTCACCGGCATCAGACGGCACGAGCAGTGAGACAACCGGCTCAGGACGTTCTTTGGATGCCGTGCGGCGGAACTCCGCAAGATTCATCAGGGCGGGCTCAACGAGGGATTCCGGAAATCGCTGCAACTCGGGAAAAAGAGGTGCCGCAGCGGCGGCGACTCGTATGCCGCTGCCAGAGCTCAGCTCAACCCATGATGCCGGGTTGTCCACATCCCGGCAGGGAGACTGCGTCGTCTGAAGGAGGCAACTCACTATGACGCGGTTCCAGCCTGGTTGCAGCATGTCGGGTGATAGCGGGATCGAAATTTTTCCGCGATCCTGTGCGTCGGGAATGTCTTTTTTTGTTCCGAGGCGGACGCTCGTGACCTGGCGATCATTCAACTGAACGCTCATGGTCGAAACATCAGGCAACAAAAGAGGCGAGGCATGCCAAGCAAGTATGAGTTCACTGCCGGGCTCCAGGAGGACATGCTCGGGGAGCCTGAAGGCGTATTCTTTTCTGGACAGCACTCCCTCGATGCGACTCTGGGTTCCTGAAAAAAGAGGAACATCAAAGGACCGGGGTGCGGAAGCACGCTCGGCTGGATAAGCCTGAAGGGCGGAGAATCCCAATCCTGCGGCAAGCAGGGCTGGGAGGATTGCAGGGTGCAATGACTTTTTAGAAAGGTTCGGTGTTTTCACGACGCGCACCTTAGAAGCCAACTTCATCCTGCGGTATGGGGACTAACCCCTACGATATAGAACCCATCAAGCGCAGCCCGCAATATACGCATTGCGCGAAGCGACTGATTTCGTTGTAATAGTCGGCATTAGGCTTCCAAGTCCGATGTCTCAAAAAACCCAAAAAGAAACTCCGTCCCTTGAATCCGCAATGCAGCGGATCTCCGAACTCGTCTCCGCGATGGAGGAAGGGAATCTGCCACTTGAGAAACTCATCGATTCCTACGAAGAAGGCATCGGCCTTGTGAAAGACTGCCAAGAGAAGCTGGATGCGGCTGAAAAGAGAATTCAGGTCATCACACGCAACGCTCGCGGAGGCGTCGCGCTGAGTGAATTTGAGCCAGAAGAAAACTGAGGCATGCCAGACCACATTCCCGGCCCGTTGCTGGCAAAGATTCATTCGCCACAAGATGTGCAGGCCCTCGCTGCGGAGGATTTGCCGCGCCTTGCGCAGGATATCCGCGACGAGCTGACCAGCGTGCTATCCAAGACAGGGGGGCATTTGGGCCCCAACCTCGGGGTGGTCGAACTGACGATCGCCCTGCACCGCGTCTTCAATACGCCCAAGGACAAGTTCGTTTTCGATGTGAGCCACCAAGGCTATGTTCACAAGATTCTGACCGGTCGGCTCGACCGCTTTCCGACGATCCGTCAATACGAGGGACTGAACGGCTTCCTTCTCCGCAGCGAGAGCGAGCATGACTGCTACGGTGCGGGCCATGCGGGAACGGCACTCTCCGCCGCGCTGGGAATGGCGGCCGCACGCGACCAAATCGGCTCCGACGAGCATGTCATCTGCGTTGCCGGCGATGCCGCCTTCACCTGCGGCGTCAGTTTTGAAGCCCTGAACAATGTCGCAGCGACCACCAAGCGGCTCATCATTGTTCTCAATGATAACGAGTGGTCGATTGCCAAAAACGTGGGTGCGGTTGCGGACTACCTGAACCGCCTCGTCACCAACTCGGCCTACGCAAACCTCCACGAAAACGCGGCGCGCTTCGTGGAGTGGATCGGTGGAAAAACCGCACGCAAACTCGTTCACAAGGCAGAGGCCGGACTGAAAAGCCTCCTCGCTCCAAGCGTGATTTTCGATGATCTCGGCATCCGCTACTATGGCCCCATCGACGGCCACGACATCCCACTCCTCACGCAGACATTCGAATTTTTAAAAACCCAGAACGAACCCGTCATTCTCCACATCCTCACGCAGAAGGGGAAAGGCTATGCGCCTGCTTTGGAAAAGCCCGACAAGTTTCACGGACTTGGGAAATTCCACCTCGACACCGGCGAGACCACTACCTCCCCCACCCCGACTTACTCGGAACTACTCGGCACGAAGCTGGCGGACTTTGCGGATGACAATAACAAGATTGTCGCCATCACAGCAGCCATGCCTACGGGCACCGGCTTGATCAACTTCGCCAAGCGCCACCCCGGGCGTTGCCACGATGTCGGCATCGCCGAGGAGCATGCCGCGCTTTTTGCCTGCGGTATGGCGACTCGGGGCTTGAAACCCTTCGTCGCGATCTACAGCACATTCATGCAGCGCGCGTATGACATGATTATTCACGACATCGCCCTGCAAAACCTGAATGTCGCGCTCTGCATGGACCGCGCAGGTCTTTCAGGAGATGACGGCCCCACGCACCATGGACTTTTTGACATCGCCTATTTGCGACCAGTTCCGGGAATTATTCACATGCAGCCCAAGGACGAGGCAGAATTCGCCGATATGCTTTGGACCATGGTCAATCACGATGGCCCGTGCGCCATCCGCTACCCACGCGGCATCGGAACCGGCCTCGCTCCCGCCAAGAAGCCCAAGCTCCTTGAAATCGGAAAATCTGAAGTCATTCGACACGGCACCAAGGCTGCGATCTTCGCCCTCGGCAACATGTGCGAAATCGCCATTCCGGCCGCTGCGGAACTTGAAAAACTCGGCGTTTCCACAGCAGTCATCAATGCCCGTTGGATCAAGCCGATCGATACCGCGACCCTCGAATTTTTCGCTGGCGGCTGCGATGTGATCTGCACCATGGAAGACCATGTCCTCACCAACGGCTTCGGCACCTCCGTGATCGAACACCTGTCCGACCGACACATCACGACACCAGTCGTCCGCATCGGCTGGCCTGACCAGTTCATCGAGCATGGCACAGTACCGATCCTACGCGCAAAGCACGGATTGACCATTGAAGCGACCGTTCAAAAAATCCTTGCCGCACTGGAAACCCGAGCAACGGGTCCTGCAAAAGCCACCTCGGCTGCTTAGAAGACAGGGAAGGTCGTCAGATCAAGGAAAGCAAAAAGTATCTTGGCGAGATTAGCATATCTGGCCACCTATCTTTCTTTAAAACTTGCATCCAAAGCTTCACTCAGCGGACTCAAAACATAGCTCACCACAGATCGCGAGCCCGTTTTAATTTCTGCTAAAACGCTCATTCCAGGCAACACACTGAACTGTGGTTGGGATATGTCGGAGCGCGTTTTGAGTGTGCAC
>CAXNGJ010000210.1:0-3339 GCA_964201895.1 Terrimicrobiaceae bacterium | reverse complement strand
CGAAGAGTTTGCTCTCCACGGCGTCGATGTTGAGCGTGCGATCGACGGGCACAGCGAAAATCTCGTCGAGCGAGGCGGCGAGGCGCTCGCGGGGGGACTTGCGGTCGTAGGGCATGTCCTTCGAGCCATCGGGAATCCAGACATTCGTGACCACCGGCGAGCCGATCTGCTTTGCGATTTCCGCGCCGATCTTGCGGCAGGCGATGCCGTGGTTGATCCAGAATTCGCGGATCGCCTTGTCTGGATGTGCGAGTGTGAGTCCATCGGCGGCGAGCGGATGGGAGAAATAGCTGGGATTGAAATCGATCCCGAGCCCCCTCGCCTTGCACCAATCCACCCAGCTTTGGAACTGAGCAATCGTGTAGGCGTTGCGGTCCACGCGACCGGCGGAGAGGTCGGCATAGCAGGCATGGATATTCAGACGGTGCTTGCCGGGAATGAGCGAAAGCGCCTTGTCGAGATCGGCGCGGAGTTCATCAATCGTGCGCGCCTTGCCCGGGTGATTGCCAGTGGCCTGAATGCCGCCTCCCTCGAGTTTCGATCCGTCTTTTTCAAAACCTCCGACGTCATCACCCTGCCAGCAGTGCAGCGAGATCGGCGTTGATGCAAGAGTTGCAAGAGCGGCTTCGGTGTCCACGCCGAGGGTGGCGTATTGATCGCGGGCGGAGGTGTAGTGGTTCATGGCAAGAAGAGTTGGGCGGGGTGATTTGTTCGATTTGGGGAAGGAATAAGCACTCACAGTAATGGATGGCCGAAAAGCGGGGAATACTTAGAGTGATTATTTCCATACAAAAAATGACACCTCCCAAAAGCGACTATTTTGTTTACATTTCGACAACGCCGGAACGGGCCCGCTGGGGCGTTGAAGTATTGGGGTCTGGATTTGCAAAGATCGCTCCCCATCAACCCTACCCCGCGCCAGGACATCCCTCGGATCACCATTTTGACTTTAAAAACGGACGCACCCTCCAGGCCCTGCAAATCCTGTTTATCGCAGAGGGAAGCGGGTGGTTGCAAACGGAGTCACGGCAACGCCAGCGATTCTCCGCCGAATCGGTGGTTTTCCTCCTGCCGGGAGTTTGGCACAGCTACCGACCCGATCCCAAGACCGGCTGGAAGGAACATTGGGTGGAATTGGATGGCTGGGTGGTGCGGAGATTGATCGAAGAAGGAGTCATCAATAACCGGCAATGCGTCTTCCAAGGCGTCGAGAGCAGCGGAATCGCAGAACTGTTTGAGAAACTGCACGCCCTCCTCACGGGTCGCCGCCAATACACCGTGCCAGAACTGGCGAACACGGCTCACGAACTGCTCGGAGTCTGCGCGGAATTGCCAAACGCAGCAAAAAACCCATCGAGAATCGCTGGGCTCGTTCGACGTGCCGAGGAGCACCTCGCCGAGCACCAAAGCGAAAATGTGGACTTGGAGGCCCTCGCAAGAAGACTCGGCGTGGGATATTCCTATTTCCGACGCATCTTCCGTGAGCAAACCGGCCTCTCCCCTTGGCAGTATCTGCTGCGCTCGCGACTCGCGCGCGCCAGACGCCTCATGACCTCCAGCGAAGAGACCCTGGCATCCATTGCAGAGACTGCCGGGTTCGCTTCCGCCTTTCACCTCTCCTCCGCCTTCAAAAAAACCCACGGTGTGTCACCGGACATCTGGCGCAAACAGAGTCAGCGTCCACCAGCATAGCCGGGAGGGATAGCCAGTTTCCACAATCCCGTCCGCCACTCCTTTTGCGTTGCTGTTTTTTTCCTCTATGAGATGGCTGTGAAAAAAATTAAAACTTCTGTCGATTCGATTGCAGAGGAAATTGGTCAATATTCATAATTCATCATATCGTAATTATTATCAAAAACATGTGCTCTGTATTCAAAAACAAAAGCCTTGTCCTCAGACCTGGGCGCGCTTTGAAGGGGGCGAACATCCATGGAGAGGTTTCTGGTATCTGGGCGGGGTTTGCACGTTCGGAAATCTTGGATTGGTGGCGGAGGCAGGGTGCGGAAGAAGTGGAACTGACTGCGACATCATTTGCCGAGCGTTCAGGCGTAACGGGCCAGCTCGTGTGGGAGGATGTTCCGGAAGGGCATGTCATCAGCGCGATTCTCGACCACAGGGAAAATCCGGCGCTGCTGAAAGTCGTGACACGGCCTGCGAATGCGGAGGAGCTTTCCAGATTTGAGCATCCCCGCTTGCCTTTGCTTCGGAAGCGGAGATTCGAAGCGGTTTCTCCCGGAGAGGAGGAACCTGATTTGTTTTCAGCACTGGGTCCGTTAGTTGGAACTCAGGGCTGCGACGGCCTCGTCGAGCGTGGCGGAGTTTGAAATCGAGATGACGGGTGTTCCCTTGCGGATGCGTCCCACCAGACCGGCGAGCACGCCACCGGGCCCGAGTTCGATGAATTGTTCGATGTGCAGATGGTCGATGAGGTATTCGATGCTCTGGGACCAGCAGACGCTTCCGGTGACCTGGTCGGCCAGCGTACGGCAGATGGTTGCGGCGTCGCTCACCGTGATGGCGTCCACATTGCACACGACAGGAACGCGCGGGGAGTTCATGGGTGTTTCTGCGAGAGCGGCGGAGAGTGTCTGGTAGGCGGACTCCATGAGGCGCGAGTGGAAGGCGCCGGCGACTGTGAGTTCGACGGCCTTTCTGGCGCTGTATTCCTTGGCCAAGGAGACGGCGACGACGATTTTGGAGGATTCGCCCGAGAGGACGATTTGTCCGGGGGCATTGATATTGGCGACATCCACGTCGGCCACGGCAGCCAGTTCCCGCACGCGGTCCTCCTCACCGCCAATGATGGCCGCCATGGCGCCTTCCGAAGCCTCGCAGGCTTCCTGCATGGCGCGGGCGCGCTTGTCCACAAGGCGAAGTCCTGTCTCAAAATCGAAGGTTCCGGCTGCGGCATGTGCGGTGAACTCCCCGAGCGAAAGGCCGGCAGTGGCTTGAAAATCGAGGGAGGGGAATTTCTCTTTCAGCACGGCAAGGCAAGCGAGGCCGTGGACATAGAGTGCGGGCTGGCAGAGAGAGGTGTTGGTGAGTTCCTCGGCGGGGCCTTCAAAGGCGATTTGGCTGAGTGAATAGCCAAGAATCGAATCGGCGCGATGGAAAAGATCGGCGGCGCAGGGATACTCGGCGGCGAGATCCTTGCCCATACCGACTGTTTGGGCGCCTTGGCCTGAGAAAATGAGGGCGGTTTTTTTCATAAATGGATGAAGACTGGGGATGGTGATCAGTGCCAAGCACTATGCACGATGGTGTAGGCGAGAGGAATGCCGATGAGAAGGTTAAAGGGAAATGTGACCCCGAGGGCGAGCCCGACATAGACACTGGGAT
>CAXNGJ010000209.1:0-3376 GCA_964201895.1 Terrimicrobiaceae bacterium | reverse complement strand
AACTCGCTGCGTTCCTGCACATGGCGGTCGCTTGGAAAAAGGAAATCGGCTTCACCGGCAAATTCTGGATCGAGCCGAAACCCCGCGAACCCTCGACCCACCAATACGACTCGGATTCCGCCGCATGCTTCAATTTCCTGCGCGAATACGGCCTCTTCGACGAATTCGAACTCAACATCGAAACCAACCACGCCACGCTCGCCGGCCACACAATGCGGCACGAACTGACCGTCGCCGCGAATGCTGGCCGCCTCGGCTCGATCGATGCCAACCGTGGCGACGAACTCATCGGCTGGGACACCGACCAGTTCCCGACCAATATCTACCTCGCCGCTGAAGTCATGCTCGTCGTTCTCGGCATGGGCGGCTTCAAGGAGGGTGGACTCAACTTCGACGCCAAGCGCCGCCGCGAATCCCACCACCCCGTCGACCTCTTCCACGCCCACATCGGCGGCATGGACGCCTTCGCGCGGGGACTCAAGATCGCCGCTGCCATCCGTGCTGACGGCCGCATCGAGGAATTCGTGAAAAACCGCTACGCCTCGTGGAATTCCGATCTTGGAAAGAAAATCCTCGCCGGCAAGGCATCGTTCGCCGAACTCGAAAAAACCGCCCTCTCGCAGCCAGCTCCCACACTTGAGAGCGGTGGGCAGGAATACTTGGAAAACATCCTGAACGAACTCCTGTGATCACCCTCGGCATCGACTGCGGCACGCAGAGTCTGAAAACCGTCGCCCTTGACGGCGATTCCGGAAAAGTCATCGCCTCCTCCAGCAAAGCCTACGGTCTGGAGGAGGGACTGCCCGCCGGCCACCTCGAGCAGAATCCCGCCATCTGGTGGGATGCCCTCGAGGAGACCGTGCAAAATGTCCTCACCGCCCTCGGCCCCCGCAAAGCCGAGGTCGCAGGCATGGGTGTCTCCGGTCAGCAACACGGTTTCGTGCCGCTCGATGCCAGTCACCAGGTCATCCGCCCCGCCAAGCTCTGGTGCGATACTTCGACCACCGCCCAGTGCGATGAAATTCGTGCCAAGCTCGGGGGACGCGACAAAACAATCGCCCTCGCGGGAAACGACATCCTGCCTGGCTTTACCGCGCCGAAAATTCTTTGGCTGAAACAAAACGAGCCCGCAAATTTTGCAAAGCTCGCCCATGTCGCCCTGCCGCATGATTTCCTAAACCTCCGACTCACCGGCACACTGCGCATGGAGTTCGGCGATGCTTCTGGCACCGCTCTGCTCGATGTCCGCACCCGCCAATGGAGCAAGGAAGTGTGCGCCGCCATCGACGAAAATCTCATCTCAAAACTCCCTCCAGTCGGCTCCTCCACGGAACCTGTCGGAAAACTCCTACCCGCCCTTGCCTCCGCATGGGGTATCTCAAGCGATGTCATCATTAGCGCCGGGGGAGGCGACAACATGATGGCTGCCCTCGGCACTGGAAATATCCGACCCGGCACAGTCACCGCCAGCCTCGGTACAAGCGGTACGATTTTCGCCTGCGCCCCGCAGCCTGTCATCGATCCTCAGGGCGAAATCGCGGCATTCTGCGATAGTGCTGACCACTGGATGCCACTTCTCTGCACCATGAATGTCACAGTCGCCACAGAGGCCTTCCGCAACCTCTTCGCCTGGGATCACGACCGCATGAACAAGGAAATCTCCGATGTTCCCGCTGGCGCCGACGGACTCCTCTTCCTGCCCTACCTCCAAGGCGAGCGCACGCCGAATCTCCCCCAGGGCTGCGGCGTCCTGCACCGCATGACCACCTCGAATCTCACACCCGCTCACATGGCCCGGGCCGCGATGGAAGGCGTCACGCTCGGCATGGCCTACGGCCTCCGCCGCATGGAATCTCTCGGACTCAAACCCTCCGAAATCCGGCTCACTGGCGGTGGAAGTAAAAGCCCTGCTTGGCGCCAGATACTCGCCGACATCTTCGGTTATCCCGTCGTCACCATTCAAAGCGCCGAAGGAGCCGCCCTCGGCGCGGCTATCCAAGCCTTGGCTGCAGCCAGCCCCCAGCAATCGCTCGAAGATCTCACCGGCCGCTGCGCCCCGGTCGCCGAGGGCTCCCGCTTGGAACCCCGCAAAACCTTTGACTACGCGGTCCTCCTCGAAACTCAAAACCATCTCCGGCAGAAAATATTCACCAGCTAAGCCTTAGGCGCGCAATAACTCAGATTCAGCTCCCGATTTTTTCTGGCCAGCTTGTGTTTACGAAAATAATTTCTTTCGTAGGCACGATCGAGTGTCACCTCACGGGCATCTTAGCCTACTTGGAGCCTAAAGCCATGAACGACTTCTTTGAAGTACTTAGCAGCAAATTTCATGCAGTGAAAAAGAAAGCCGCTGAGACTTAAAAATCCATCGCAGATCGCGAGTTGGCTGATCGAATGGGGTAATAAAGTTCAGGCTCCATCCGAAATGCTTTTGATTGGATCCGCTGCATTGCTGTGGCATGCTTACAAATTTGGCGTGTAAAATCCTCTCCCAGAACAGCATGGATTTCGATCCGGTTACAGATAGTGAAGAAGTCGCTTTGTTGGGTTACGAAGCAATAATCAGGAGTGAATTTGAGAAAACGCAGTTTCAGTATGTACGCTGGTCCGGCCGTATTCGCGTGGCGATTAGTTGGAATGTCGCTCGTGTCCGGCATCAAAATTGCTGAGCATATGGCCATTTTGCAAGTCGTCATCCAAAATATGCATGCTCTTCACCTCGTCACCCCGGAGTCGCAGATCAACCGCGTAGGTGGTCACCACTCGTTAATAGCAAGCCGTTATCCATTACTATTAAATACTTTTCATCTTTTCTGTGTTTCCATTTTCCGTTTTTTTCATTGCTCCACTACTACAAATTCACTATCCATAGCTTGATTGAACACTGAAATTCGAAAAACGCATCTTGATTGCTTAAATATCAATAATTAATTCCTGACCCCTTTACCCTTTACGTTGCCCTGAGTTGGAATGTCAGTCGTGTCCGGCATGAAAATTGCTGTGCATAAAGTCACTCTGCAAGTCGGGATCCGAAATATGTATGTTCTTCATTTTGGCACACACTCCAGATTCACTCGGATACCGCGTGGAGGGACCATGTCACGCAGGGGTTGCGTAGCGCACAGGCGGATCGTTACCAGCAACCCGCCACCCGTTACTATGTTCCGCCTTTCAGTTTTTCCCTTTGTTCCTCTGCGCTCAATCCTTCGTCCACTTCTTTTGCTCTGTGATCATCAATTATTTATTAGCCATTCACAAGAATTTGATGAAAATTGAAACAGATTTATGAGACTCACTCCATTCCAAAGGCTCAACATTAACGAGATTTCCCGCAGACATTTCGGGCAGAGTTGCTCCACTTTTTTGTTTGGATCGC
>CAXNGJ010000208.1:0-3387 GCA_964201895.1 Terrimicrobiaceae bacterium | reverse complement strand
CTCACCGATGCCACGCGTGCGATGTGGGCCATCTGTTCGCGTTGCCTTTCCGTCTCGGCCGCAAGTGCGCGCTGGGAACTGACATCGATGCCGATTCCCACCAGATGGGGTTCTCCGGCGACCTCCACCGGAACCATGCGGAAAAAGTGCCGCGATGTGCGGCCGTCCCTCCGGGCCAGATCGAACTCCACATCGTGCCCGCCTTGCGCCAAGGCAATGGTGCGCGCTTCGTTTAACATTTCCTTTTCTGCTTCCACGCAAAAGTCTTCAGCCCTCATTTGCGAAGTCTCGGTATTCGAGTATCCCGTGACGCGCTCATGCTGGGAATTCCAGCGCACCATGCCCCCGTCTGCCGATTGCAGATACAGCATGCCGGGAGCGCTTTCAAAGATGGCATCCGTGAGTTTCCTTTCGCCGAGTAGCTCACGCTCACGAACTTTGAGATCCTCTGCCAGCTTGGCGGAGCGGAGCATGTCCTCGCTCAATTCGATTCCCATCACGACGAGGATTCCAGCGAAAAATAAGCTTGCCACAATCGGCATGTCGATGAATCCCCAGAGGGCGACCATCATTTGAATCGAGAGCGCAAGGACGAAAAAAACCGCGCTTAAGCCGACGCGAATCGCGCCGGGCCTGTCCCCGAGTTGGGCGCTGCGCCATGTCGCATCCACAAGATAGGCGGCGAGCACCAGCAAGCTCAATTGCCCGATCATCGAGAGTGGACTGGGAATGCCCTCGACGACTGTCACCTCCGTGTCAAGAAATCGAATTCGAACAAGCTCTTCGATGCTCGTGTAGTAGACCATCGGAGAGAAAACAAAATTCACCAGCAGGCTTAGTGTTCGCAGGCCGCAGACGGTCCACTCCAGCCAGGGGCGGCCCGAGCCAAGGTAGAAATGGATGAAGCCAACCAGCGCCAGGGTAACAATCCAGCGCATGAGATTATACCACTGCAAGGCATGCGCGTAGGCCTCCATGTCCCTCTGCTGCATGGTCCAAAGTTCGCATCCGGCCATACCCGCTGTCGCCGCCGCCATGATGCAGAACATGAGGCTTGCCATTTGGCGCCGCTGGCGCAGCCATGCAAACCCGTGCACGCCCGCCAGCGTGAGCGAGGCTGCTGCCGTCATCGACCAGATGATCGTTACCCAGTTCACTTGCCGAGCCGGGATTTCACAACGCGCCGGGCCTCTGCTATGAGCAGGCTGCACGCGTCAACGCAAAGGAGGGGGATTTCTTTTTCCTTGATCGGAACAACCGGCGGCAACGTATCAGAGGGGATAGGCCACTGGATGCAGCGCAGGCAACCGGGAGTGCATAGCGAATCCACGATGCCCTGCGCCTCCTCGTCTGTGATCAATCCCGTAACACGATACATTCCGGTTTGGCGGTTCACCGTGTCCCTCAGCGGCGTGGCAATCTTTTCGTTGTTCAGCAGCGCCCGCCAGTTCGCCAGTGCGGCGGGGTATAGGAGATCCAACGCCAGATGCAAATCGGCCAACGAAGGAATGTGCAGACCCCAGCCGTGCTTCAGGTTTGGTGCGGTTTTGAGTGGACGGTAGGCGTCGGCATCATCATGAAGAGCGATGGTCGCGGCATCGTGCGGGTTCTCGAAAATCTCCAAATCTCCGCGCCCGGCGTCCTCGGCGTGGCAGATGAGAAATCCCTCACCCTCGGCTAGAAAAACGGCCTGCCCGATTTTGTGGTATCCCTCGGCAACCGCCGCGGTCAGAAGATCGCGGAGGGTTGATGAGGCTGCGAATTTGAGAGTCGATGAATAATTCACGTGTCCGGCCGAGCCTGCCTTGCGGCGGGTTCATATTCAAGCCGTCATGTCGGGATGGCCGTCGTGTTTGGCGGGAAAAACAAAACAGCCGGGTCCTTGCGAACCCGGCTGAGTTGTTGAGTTTTGGCTTTGGGCCGGAGTGGCTGGACTTAGTAGTCCATGCCGCCCATTCCACCCATGCCGCCGCCCGGAGGCATGGCGGGAGCTTTGTCCTTCTCGGGGAGCTCTGTGATGAGAGCTTCCGTGGTGAGAAGGAGTCCACTGATGGATGCGGCATTTTGAAGCGCGCTGCGGGTCACTTTGGCTGGGTCAACGACGCCGGCTTTGATGAGGTCCTCATATTTGCCGGTGGCGACATTGTAGCCTTCCGCGCCGGAGCGTTTCTTGACTTCCTGCACGATGAGTGCGCCTTCCTGGCCGGCATTGTCGGCGAGGGTGCGGAGCGGTTGCTCGATGGCCCGGCGGATGATGCCTGCACCGATTGCCTCGTCACCCGAGAGCTGGAGTTTGTCGAGGGCTGCCTGAGCGCGGATGAGAGCCACACCGCCGCCGGGGACGATGCCTTCTTCCACCGCTGCGCGGGTGGCGTGGAGGGCGTCTTCGACGCGGGCTTTTTTCTCTTTCATCTCGGTCTCGGTGGCTGCACCGACATTGATCACGGCAACGCCGCCGGCGAGCTTGGCGAGGCGCTCCTGAAGCTTCTCGCGGTCGTAGTCGCTGGTGGTCTCCTCGATCTGGCGGCGGATTTGACCCACGCGGCCTTGGATGTCGGAGCCTGTGCCTTCACCTTCGATGATGGTGGTGTTTTCTTTGTCCACCACGATGCGCTTGGCGCGGCCGAGGTCCTCAAGTGTGAGGCTCTCAAGCTTGATGCCGAGGTCGTCGGTGATGAGGCGTCCGCCTGTGAGGACGGCGATGTCTTCGAGCATGGCCTTGCGGCGGTCGCCGAAGCCGGGAGCCTTGACGGCGCAGACTTGGAGCGTGCCACGGAGTTTGTTGACCACGAGGGTTGCGAGGGCTTCGCCTTCGACGTCTTCCGCGATGATGAGGAAGGGTTTGCCGGTTTTGGCGATCTTCTCGAGGATCGGGAGCAGGTCTTTGAGACTGCTGATTTTTTTCTCGTGGATGAGGATGTAGGCACCTTCAAAGGAAACCTCGAGGCTCTCGGCGCTCGTCACGAAGTAGGGCGAGAGGTAGCCTTTGTCGAACTGCATACCTTCGACGACGTCGAGGGTGGTTTCGATCGACTTGGCTTCTTCAACCGTGATCGTGCCGTCTTTGCCGACTTTGTCCATCGCATCAGCGATGATCTGGCCGATGGTGGTGTCCCAGTTGGCAGAAACAGTGGCGACCTGAGCGATCTCCGAACTGTCTTTTACCTTCTTCGCGATGTTTTTAATTTCTTCCACGAGCGCTTCGACGGCTTTGTCGATGCCGCGCTTGAGGTTGGTCGGGTTGGCGCCAGCAGTGACATTCTTGAGGCCTTCGCGATAGATCGCTTCGGCGAGAACGGTGGCTGTGGTTGTGCCGTCGCCAGCGGTGTCGCTGGTTTTGCTGGAGACCTCACGAATGAGCTGTGCACCCATGTTTTCGTAGGCGTC
>CAXNGJ010000207.1:0-3456 GCA_964201895.1 Terrimicrobiaceae bacterium | reverse complement strand
GAGCATTGAACCGGATGAGCTTAAAATTACCCAGAGATCTCACAGAGGGAGCGGAGCAATTTGCCCCGTCCTCTGTGTTCTCTGTGCACTCTGTGGTCAATTCCCGGCTGGCGGGTTTTGACGAATCAGGCTGCTTTTTTGTTATCGAGGGCGGTGCGGGCTTTGTCCACGATCGCCTTGAAGGTCGCCTCGTCATTGATCGCGATATCGGACAAGACTTTGCGGTCGAGCTCGATATTGGCGAATTTGAGGCCTTCGATGAAACGGCTGTAAGTGATACCTTCGGCGCGGACTGCGGCGCTGAGACGGGTAATCCACAGGGCGCGGAAGTTGCGCTTGCGGGTCTTACGGTCACGGTAGGCCCAGTATTTTCCCTTCATCTGCGCATCTTTTGCGTAGCGGAAGAGTTTGGAACGGCGGCCGCGATATCCTTTCGAGGCTGCTACGACGCGCTTGCGGCGCGCCCGGCTGGCTGGAGCGTTTGTGGCTCTTGGCATGTCATAAAACTCCGCGTTTGGCGCGGAGCCTCCTTGGAGCGGTTGTTTGTTTGGTTGAAATCCCCCGACTCACCGGCTCCGTGATCCCCGGGCAAACCCCGAGGCAGTCGAAGGGATTTTGGTTCAGCGCGCTTTAGTGGCTGAAAGGCAGGCAGGCCTTGATGCGAGCCACATCGGTCTCATCGACCACTGCGGACTTCGCCATGTGACGTTTCTTTTTGGCATTTTTACTCGCCAAAAGGTGACGCCGGGAAGCATGGTTGCGAACAACCTTGCCGGTCCCGGTGATCTTGAAGCGCTTGGCCACGGATTTGCGCGTTTTGCTGCGTGCGATTGCTTTTGGCATTGGAAAAGGGTGAAGACATTAGCAGGCGTGATGTTGGATGCAATGACAATTTTTTGATTTTTGCACGCGATGTTGCCATGGCAACTGTCGCGGTGCATCGTGCGCGGCCATGTCCATCGTCCATGGTTTGCCGCTCGGCCACTTTTTTCTCCAACTCGGCGTAATCCTGCTGGCGTGCCGCATTTGCTCGATGGCGATGCGGAAGGTGGGTCAACCGGCGATCATCGGGGAAATGATCGCGGGCATTGTGCTGGGCCCCTCGCTTCTTGGAGCGCTGACGCCAGGGGTGTCTGAGTTTCTTTTTCCGGCGGCTTCGAAGCCGATCCTCTTCGATGTCGCCCAGCTCGGGCTCTCGCTTTACATGTTTGTCGTAGGCTTGGAATTTCGGGGGGATCTCTTGCGTTCGCGCCTGCGCTCAGCGGCATCAATTTCCTTTGCAGGCATGGCGGCGCCGTTTGCTCTGGGCGCGCTTCTCTCGCTATGGATTGGCGCGCAGGGCGGCTTCTACGGCGAAGGAATTTCGCCCAGCATGGGCATGGTTTTCACTGGCGCAGCTATGTGTGTCACCGCTTTTCCCATGCTGGCGAGGATCATCAAGGAACGAGGATTGGCGGGAACGACAGCCGGCACTCTGGCACTTGCGAGCGGCAGCCTGGATGACGCAGCGGCATGGATCCTACTGGCCGGTGTGATCGCCTCGGTAAGCGGAAATTTCCTGCTCGTGCTTTGGACTCTGTGCGGAGTGGTCGCCTATGTGGTGTTCTGCCGCTTCGTGGTACCGCGATTTTTTCAAAAAATCCCTGAAAGCGAGGGCGACTTCTCAAGGGGAATGTCACTGCTGCTGATCCTGCTGGTGCTGGGCTCGTGGTTCACCGACAAGATCCAGCTCTACGCCGTATTCGGGGCATTCATCCTAGGTGTGTGCGTACCCCGGGGGCCACTCGCCGAGCATGCCATTCGCAAGATCGGACCGCTCACGACGCTGCTTTTGCTGCCAGTTTTTTTCACCTACTCGGGATTGAACACGCGCCTCGATCTTCTGAACTCCCTCACGGATTGGGCGATGGCCGGATCCGTGGTGCTTGCGGCGGTGGCGGGCAAGATGGGTGCCTGCTACCTCGCTGCACGGTGGTGCGGAGAGCCCCACAGCGACTCGCTCACCGTGGCTTCGCTCATGAATGCCCGCGGCCTGATGGAGCTGATTCTGCTGAATGTCGGGCTGCAGGCGGGGATCATAACCCCGCGATTTTTTACCATGATGGTTGTCATGGCAGTGGTGACAACACTCATGACAGCCCCACTTTTCGACTTCGCGCGGCGAAGGACGCGCGGGGAGTGAAATCAACCCTCGTTTTTTCGATGACAACCAACTCGCCGCCGAAGGGGGTCTTACCCCAGAGCGGAGTGACGCCAATTCCGAGACCGCGATTCTTGAAAAAGGAAACCAACTCCCGACGATGGGGAAAATTGACTTCTCCCCCTCTGATCCAGCCGCTCACCCGGGTCCACCACTCCTCAAGAAGGGTTACCAAATAACGCCAACCGGCATCCTTGAATGTCGTGCGAAGGAGGACGAGAGAACCCGCTTCCGCCGCCTTGGCAAGGCGCTCCAGCATGAGCTTCTGATCCGAGGGGGAGAGATAGTGGAGAACATCGAACATACAAACCGTCGCGCCTTCGGGAATCTGCACCGAAAGGGCATCCCGAACCTCAAATCCGACTTCCTCAAAACCAAAATGCCGCATGGCCTCCTTGCCTAAATTCACCTTCCAGGCACTGGTGTCGAAGCCCCGGTAGCGCTCGGTGAGTCCAGCCCCACGCATGGAAATGCCGAGGAGACCCAATCCACATCCAATGTCCCATACGGGCTGTCGACGGATGCTGATAAATTTCCAAGCTGTCTTGAAAACAGGATCTGAGCCGACTTTTCCGGCCACGTAGCCGCGAAGCCATCTTGAGCGGCCGTAAGCGCGGGCGATCTGAAATGCGGAAAATGAGTCTGGCATATAGCTCGGTTGGTCTAGAATTCCTTAACTATCTCAGCATATATGCCCGAGGCAACGGAATCCTCCCAACCGCACGGGATGGCCTTGTTGTCCGGAAGGGACCATTACGGAGGCGGCGGGCGAACTCCAAGGCAAAGCCACCGTTCGCGGATAGAGGGATAACATCAGGGCTTGTGCGGTAAAATCCGCTCAGGCCGTGCACAAGCAGATCCCCGGAATTTCCTCCAAGAACGGGACGCGCGCGACAAGCGGACTGCGGTGGCCTGCCCTTGCCGCTTTGATGGCTACGGCAAGGCCTGCAGTTCCGGCACCAGCAACTATCAGACCGAATTGTTGATTCCCAGTGAGGGCATATCGAGTGTCCAAAGTAGGTTTGAGGTTGTTCTGGTGAAAGCGCGGCATGTCGGTCAAACATACGATGGATGGCAATCAATAGGCTCGCTTCCGTGGAGAATTCGGCGACTGCGCCGGCGTCCCGGTCTGAGAACCGGCCCCTGCGCGATTCCGTGCGACTACACGCCGCCTACGCGCTCTATCTGGCGAGTGCGACTTGGTTGACGGCCTCCGTTCTTTTTAGATTCTCATCCTGCAAAGACGAAGCATCCGA
>CAXNGJ010000206.1:0-3477 GCA_964201895.1 Terrimicrobiaceae bacterium | reverse complement strand
ATCGACTCCGACTTCAATGACCGTGGTCGCCACAAGCACAGAGAGGCGGCCCTCACGGAATTCGCGCATCACAGCCTCCTTGGCCTCGGCATCGATTCTTCCATGAACGATGCCAACCATGGCCGGAGCCAGGAGCGCCCTCCACTTTTCGAATTCGGCCGTGGCGGCTTTGACATCAAGTTTCTCGGATTCCTCGATGAGCGGATACACAATGTAGGCCTGCCGACCGGCCGCCAATTCACCACGCAGGAAATCAACAATGGCAGGAAGCCTTTCGACATCACGCACAGCGGTGACAATGCGACCACGCCCGGCCGGGCGGTTCTTTAAAATGGAAACATCCAGATCGCCGTAGAGTGTCTGGGTGATCGTTCGGGGGATGGGTGTCGCCGTCATCACAAGAACATCGGGGGCATCCGCACGCTCGATCAGCTTGGTGCGCTGGAGCACGCCGAATTTATGCTGCTCGTCGATCACAATCAGGCCCAACTTCTCAAACTCCGCGCTCTCGAAAAGAAGTGCGTGCGTGCCAACGACCAGCGCGGGACCGCTTGGGTTCGATTCAAATAAATCCGGAGCCTTCACGGAATCCTCGCGGCGCGAGGAGGTGCGCAACACCACTGGGATTCCGAGAGGATCCAGGATGCGGCGGAAGTTCAGATAATGCTGCTCGGCCAAAATCTGTGTAGGCGCCATCAGGGCCGCCTGCCAACCCGACTCGTGGGCTTGAATCATGGCCCGCAGAGCCACCATGGTCTTTCCGGAACCCACATCGCCTTGAAGAAGGCGGTTCATGCGATGGGGTGCAGTCATATCGGCAGAAATCTCATCCATCACCACACGCTGCGAATCGGTGAGGACGAAAGGCAAGGCCTCCTCAACCCGCCGCCAAACCAGACTATTTCCCGGGCGCGCGAAGCCTCCGTTTTTTTTCACCGAGGCATGGCGCGAACAGAGGATGAGCTGGATTCCAAAAAAGACATCCCTCACGAGCTGGCGTCTGGCCTCCTCGCACTCGGCCATATCCACCGGAAAATGAACAGCCCTCCAGACATCGGGCAGGAACGGCGTTCCTCCCCTCCCCTCTGGCCAGAGGCGGGGAATGGCGTTCAAATCGGTTTCCTCGAGAGCATGGTGAATGAGTTCGCGCAGAACATGGACAGGCAGGCCATCCCCCGCGCCGTGCACAGGCGTGATGCGGTCGAAGTGCAGGGAGACCCCGCCTTCATCCTCAATGACCTCGAATTCGGGATGTTCGATCACCAGACGCTTCGAACGCTCGCGAGGCTTGCCGTAAACGACAAGACGATGCCCCCCGAGGATCATTTTTTGGACCCAAGGCATGTTATACCAGCGGAGGGTAATGGGATTGCTCAGAATGCCTCCATTGTCATCCTCGAGAATCGCCTCAAAAATCCGGCGCGGACCGAAGCGTTTGTAGCTCGTTTTTTTAACCACGCCATAGAGGCAGACGGCCGTCTCGGAGGGACTGTCCGGAAAGCGGTCGAACTTCCGGCGGTCCTCGTAGCGCCGTGGAAAATGGCGCAGCAAATCTTCAAGTGTGAGCAACCCCAAGCGCCGCAAAGCAGCCACGCGAGTGGATGGAACCCAGGGCAAGCCTTCCAGCGCCGTCGTGGGGTAAAGCCGGGTCATTCCGCGTGGCGCACCTCGACGATCCTCAACTGCGGTTCGGCCCGGCCCTGCCAGACATTCCAGTCCAGCGTGTAGGCGATATCCCACGGCGGTCGCGGCATGGCACTGACCGGGGCATTGAAAAAGATAGCGGGAACGCGGCGGCGACCGCAGAGAAAGTCGATCCGCAGGTGTTTTTCCTTCATGACACGAGGCTCACCCGCCGGAGCAACGGCGCGCGAGAACATGACGGGCTGAGGATTGGAATTTCCAAAAGGCTCCAATAAATCCTGCGACTCCAGTACCGAGGCGTCGATGTCTCCCAGCCCCAACTCGCAATCCAAACGCAAGCGTGGCGCAAGCATTTCCTCGTTGGCAATCGCTTGGGCTACGGCTTCAAAAGCCTCTCGAAATGCGGGCAGGCTCGACTCGCTCAAGGAAATACCAGCCGCCATGTCGTGACCGCCAAATTTCTCCAAGTGCCCGGCGCAATCGCGGAGCATCGCCACCAAGGGCAGCCCCTCGATACTGCGTCCGCTGCCCTTGCCCGCCCCCGATTCATCGAATCCTATGATAAAAGTCGGTCGGTGATATTGCCGCATGATACGCGAGGCGACAACGCCGAGGACACCGATGTGCCAATCCCGACTGCCGGCGACAATCGAAGCCTGAGTGTCGGGATTGAAATTTTTGGCGACCCATTCCTCAGCGTCGCGAACGACATGACGCTCCACGCCCTGGCGCTCGCGGTTATGGGCATCCAAACCCTCCGCGAGACGCGAGGCCTCGGAGGGGTCGTCCGTGAGCAGAAGCTGGAGAGCATCCATGGCAGGGCCGAGGCGCCCTGCGGCATTGATTCTCGGCCCCATGCGGAAGCTGATATCGCCCGCTTTGACCGGCGTGGGGACATCAGCCACACGCTGAAGGGCTGCCAATCCCGCCCAGCGGGTGCGCTCCATTTGCCGGAGGCCGTGGCTCACAAAAATCCTGTTCTCCTCCACAAGCGGCACGATGTCGGCGACGGTGGCCAGCGCCACTAGGTCGAGATACTCCTTCAAATCGAGCCCCTCAAGTGGGCGGGCCTTCAAAATGGCGTGGGCGAGTTTGAAAACCACGCCGGCACTGCAGAGATAGTGAAACTCCGCCCCGCACTTGGGATTCACCAGCGCCACGCAGTCCGGGCGTGCGGCCCCCGGCTCATGGTGATCGAGCACAATGACATCCACTCCACGCCGACGCAGCGCGGCAATTTCCCTCACCGAGGTCGTTCCGCAATCCACCGCCAGCAGCAATTGCGGCGCGTGCATTTCCAGACAACGCTCAAGCCCGGCCTCGCTGAGACCATAGCCCTCCTGGGCGCGCAGTGGCAAAAAGCACGGGACCGCGATTCCACAGGTTTTAAAAAAACGCGCCAGAATCGCCAGCGAAGTGATGCCGTCCACATCGTAATCCCCGTAAAGAACGACCTTCTCACGGCGATCCATCGCAGCCAGAATCCTTGCAACCGCTGCTTCCATCTCCGGCAACTGCTCAGGAGCGCTGAGGGAACGCAATCGGGGTTTCAAATAGGCCTCGGCGGAGATTCCATCGGCAACCCCGCGTTTCAAAAGCAACTCGGCGAGGAAATCCGGCACATCCGCTTCATGCCTGACCCGTGAAAGCGATGCAGCATCCGATGCCGCAGGAAAGATCCAGCGCCTTTGCATCGACACCTCTCAGGCTAAAATCCGGCCTATTTTGCGTAGAAGACGGCGCTGGAGTTCTTCGAGGCGAGCCACGGCAGGCCCCCACGAAAAATCCGTCACGCGCACGCGCTGCGAAAGAATTTCCCATTCTCCCGCAGGC
>CAXNGJ010000205.1:0-3490 GCA_964201895.1 Terrimicrobiaceae bacterium | reverse complement strand
TGAATTCCTTGTCCGTCTCAAACTCATCCAAGGTTCGGTTGATGCGACATCCACCGAAAAGCTGATCACCTGGATGTGCAGCATGCGCGTTACGCATTATATCTATTCGATCCTGAATCATTTCCGTTCGCCAAGTCCAACCCGACACTGGGTCATTACACTTTTAAGCGTGCTGGATGCCGCCGCAATCCGTCTTGCAGCGACGCGCGAGGAACCCGACTTGAAACTTGTGCGACTGATCGCCGAGGGCGCGGATACGCTGCACATGCTCCGACTTAGCGAACTTGCCCGCACGAATGCCCAAATAGACACCCAGGGCATGAGCACTTGGCGTATAGAATCCGATATCCTACACCACAAAGCGGAATCTGGCGAATCGGCTCAGGATCCAGGCATCACTCGCAGCGAGTGGGACTGGGCGATGGGATTCCTCATCGAGAACGGAATTAGTCTGCAAGACGACCGCGAGGCATCATGGAAGATCTTCTGTCGGCTAAGGTCCCACTACTATGAGCCAGCCTATTTCCTCGCCGAGATGCTCTTCGCCGTCCACGCGCCGTGGTCAGGGACGCGGAGTGTGAAGGTTGCAGGGAGCTCGCCCACGCTCTGGCCGCAATTGGCCGAGCAGCGGCGACTCGCAACCGCCATCCCATGAAGTGAAATCAGTGTTTCGAACGGGTGAGCACAAATGGCTCTTGATCCCTCGTGTTGAATGGCACATGGGCGGAGTAAAATCCTGACAAAGCATCGCCTTTCTTTTTCAACACCGCAGAGTAGTAGGCCCAGCCAGCCTCGGACATCACAAGATAGACATCCCGGCCTTTCACATGGCCTTCAATCGTATAGAGACCGATGGTTCCGGTGATGCTGCTTCCGGTTTGCAGCAAACTCGCATCGCCCCACCCTTCGTCATCCGGCTTCCAATTTCCGGCAACTCGCATATGGCCCGAAGCAGGATTCGCCGCCAACCAGGCGCGGGCTGCAGAGTTGTTGCGGGCGTAGCGTTCCTTGATATTGCAGCCAGTCAGACCGAGAGAGAGCGTGAGGAGGGGGATGCAGAGGAACTTCAACATGCTTTTATATCCGCCGTGTTGTGCCGCAGGACAAGTGGAATGATGCAAATCCACGCGCATTTTGACGAGCGGGTTGCACCCATGCGATTCCTAGGGTTTAAATACCCACCTTCATCATGATTGAACGCTACTCACTGCCCGGCATGCGGTCCGTATGGACCGAACAGCGCAAACTCGAAATCTGGCTCGAAATTGAAACCCTCGCCTGCGAGGCCATGGCCGAACTCGGCACGATCCCCAAAGAAGACGCCGCCACGATCCGCGCCAAGGGCGCATTCGACATCAACGCCGTCCGCGAAATCGAAAAACGCACCAACCACGACGTCATCGCTTTCATCGAAGATGTCGCATCCCGCGTCGGCCCGGCGGCCCGCTGGATTCACCAAGGCCTGACCTCCTCCGACCTGCTCGACACCACACTCGCGGTGCAGATGCTTGAATCCTGCGACATTTTAGAAAAAGACCTCCTCGCCCTGCGCGAGGCCGTGGCAGCTCGCGCCAAGGAATTCAAATTCACACCCATGATCGGCCGCCGCCATGGCATCCATGCGGAACCGATCAGCTTCGGCTTGAAAATGGCACTCATGTACGACGAGTTCACACGCAGCCTCGATCGCCTGCGCGAGATGCGCGAGCGTATCCGAGTCGGAAAAATTAGCGGGGCCGTGGGAACCCACGCCCACCTTGATCCCGAGGTCGAGCGCCGCGTCTGCGAACGCCTGAATCTGAAAGCCGCCGCACTCTCCACGCAGATTCTCCAGCGCGACCGCCATGCGGAGTTCATGACCAATCTCGCACTCATCGCTTCCAGCATCGACCGCTGGGCGACGGAATTCCGCCATCTGCAGCGCACCGAGGTGCTCGAGGTGGAGGAGTATTTCAGCGAGGGTCAAAAAGGCAGCAGCGCCATGCCGCACAAGCGAAACCCCATCACCGGCGAACGCCTGAGCGGACTCGCCCGCGTTATTCGCGGAAATGCCATGGCCGCTCTTGAAAATGTCGCCCTCTGGCACGAGCGCGACATCAGCCATAGCTCGGTCGAGCGGATCATTCTTCCAGACAGCTGCACGCTCCTGGACTACATGCTGGTGACACTCACCAAGTTGGTCTCGAAGCTTATCGTCTACCCAGATAACATGCGTCGCAACATGGAACTCACAGGCGGTCTCTACGCCAGCCAGTCCGCGCTCCTCATGCTCACCGAAAAAGGCATGGAGCGCAAAGACGCCTACGAAGCCGTGCAGCGCGCCGCCATGAAGACCTGGAAGGACAAGGGTGGACTCGCGAAGAACCTTGCCGAGGAGCCAACCGTCTCCGCACACCTCTCCGCCGAAGAAATCGAAGACGCCTGCGCGCCCGACCGCCACTTCCGCCATGTCGAAGCCAAGTTCCGAGCCGTTGGAATTATTTGACCATGCTTCTACCCGCGCAGCTGCGCGGGTGGAAGAGCTGCGGGCGCAGATCGAGCGACACAACAGCCTCTACTATGAACACGCTGCGCCGGAGATTTCAGACCGCGACTTCGATGCCCTCCTGCACGAACTCGCCGGTCTAGAAAAGGCACACCCCGAACTCGCCAGTGAGGACTCTCCTACCCGCCGGGTCGGGGGAAAACCGCTCGAGGAATTTGCTCCGGCCACGCACATCGTTCCGATGCAGAGCCTCGACAACACCTACTCACCAGAGGAACTCCGCGAGTTTGTAACCCGCGTCCGCAAACTCGCCGAGGACAGGTCGATCCACTTCACCGTCGAACCGAAGGTAGACGGAGTTGCCATTTCCCTGCTCTACGAGAATGGTCGCCTCGTCCGGGCCGCCACCCGGGGAGATGGAGTGACGGGGGATGACGTGACGCAGAATGTGCTCACCATTTCCAATATCCCCCACAAGCTCCAAGGTGAGGTGCCTGCGCAGATCGAGATTCGTGGTGAGGTGTATCTGCCAAAAACCATTTTTGCCCGCCTTAATGCCGAGCGCGACGAAGAAGGCCTCCCTCCGTTTGCAAATCCAAGAAACGCTGCCGCAGGCTCCATCAAGCAACTTGACCCCGCCATCACAGCCTCCCGAAGGCTTGCAGCCGTATTCTACGGCACTGGTGCTTGGACCGGGCACCAACCCGCTACAGGCCGCGAGATGTTTGCCCTACTGGAAAAATGGGGCCTCCCGATTTCGGAAAGGATTCTTGAAGGCTCGGACGAAGACTCCGTCAACGACGCCGTCCAGCAAATGGGCACCCTGCGTCACGATTTTGCCTATGAGACTGATGGGGCAGTCGTGAAACTGGATAGCCTCGCATTGCGCCGTGAGTTCGGGTCTACCGCTAAAGCCCCCCGCTGGGCCATCGCCTACAAATATGAACCCGAACGAGCTGAAACCAAGCTCCTCGACATCACCATTCAAGTCGGGCGCACCGGAAC
>CAXNGJ010000204.1:0-3495 GCA_964201895.1 Terrimicrobiaceae bacterium | reverse complement strand
TGATTCTGCCCGCGCGATTTGTCTCAACATCGGCATGGACAAATCCGCTGTCACCGAAGCCACGCTCGAAACCATACGCCGGAATGAACTTCAGGATGGCTATGTGCGTTTGGTTGTAACGCGTGGAGTCGGCGATTTGGGGCTCAACCCGGCGCTCTGTCCGAGGGCTTCCATCGTGATCATCGCTTCGAAAATCACCCTGTATTCACCGGATAAGTATCAAAATGGGCTGGAGGTGGTGACCTGCGCCACCCGTCGCATTCCGCACGGGGCCTTGAGCCCAATGGTCAAATCCCTGAACTATCTCAACAATGTCCTCGCCAAAATCGAGGCCCAGAATGCCGGAGCGGGTGAGGGGCTCATGCTCAACGAGCAGGGGTTTGTTGCCGAGTGCACGGGCGACAATATTTTCATTGTGAAAAACGGTGTCATCACCACGCCGCCCATTGCTTCAGGCGCCCTTGCCGGAGTGACCCGCGAGGTGGTCTTCGACCTCGCTGCCGAGTTTGGCATTCCCATTCACGAGCCCATGATGACCCGCTACGACATCTACACGGCCGACGAGTGTTTTCTCACGGGCACTGCAGCCGAGGTGATTCCCGCCGTGAAGCTCGATACGCGCTTGATCGGCGATGGCCTGCCCGGACCGATTACGAAAAGGCTCATCGCCCGCTTCCACGAGTTGACAGCATCCACCGGCGCATTGATCTATAAATAACAAGATGCAGTGCGATGTTTGCCAGACTAAGGAGGCCACCGTTTTCCTGACGCAGATCGTCGATGGGAAAATGCAAAAAGTGAACCTCTGTGAAGGTTGCTCGAAAGAGAAAGGCGTTAACGATCCGACAGGCTTTGCCCTTGCCGACCTCTTGCTTGGCCTGGGTGCTTCCCAGGAAATTGAAAAATCTCCGACCGCCCTGAAATGTCCTGTCTGCGGATTCACACAGGCCGATTTTAAAAAGACCGGCCGACTTGGCTGCAGCAATTGCTACACGGTTTTTGCCGATGGCATCGCTCCCATGCTGAAAAATATGCACAAGGGAACGCAGCACACCGGCAAAACTCCAGCCGCGTTTCACAAAATCCGCGAACACGACGAAAAAATCAAAGCCCTCCAAGAAGACCTCTCCAAGGCCATCGACGCCGAGGAATTCGAACTCGCCGCCAACCTCCGCGACCAAATCCGCCAAGTGGAGGCCGAACTCGCTTCATGAAATTTTCCCGCATCATCGCCAACTCTGGCGAATGGCTTTCGGGCGATGGCCCCAACCGCCAGATTGTTGTTTCAAGCCGCGTGCGTCTCGCCCGCAATCTTCGAGACAAACCCTTCCCAGGTTGGGCTAAAAAATCCGAGCGCCTGGACGTGATGAACCTCGTCAAAGAGGCCGTGGAGCATCTCCCGGAAATGGCGGAATCCTATTCCGAAAACCTCGAGGCTCTTTCGCCATTGGAAAAGCAGGTTCTCGTCGAGCGGCACCTCATCAGTCGCGAGCACGCAGCCAAAGGCGTGGGCAGCGCGGTGGTCATGAATGCCCCGCAGTCGCTCAGCGTGATGATTAACGAGGAAGACCACCTGCGCATGCAAGCGATTCGCTGTGGTCTTCAGCTCGACAATGTTTTCAAGATGATCAATAGCGTGGATTCCGAACTCGAAGACAGTCTGGAATTCGCCTACAGCGCGGAACTCGGCTACCTCACCGCCTGCCCTTCAAATGTCGGCACCGGCATGCGCGCCTCGGCCATGCTGCATCTGCCAGGTCTTGTCATGAGCGACCAGATCAACAAGATCATCAATTCCGTGAACAAAATCGGCCTCGCCGTCCGCGGTCTCCACGGCGAAGGCACCGAGGCGATGGGCAACCTTTTTCAGGTTTCCAACCAGACGACCCTCGGCGAGGCGGAGGAGGAAATCATTGGACGGCTGAACCGCGTCATCGAGCAGGTCATCGAGCACGAGCAAAATGCGCGTGCCCTTCTGGCCCAGCGCAAGTCCATCACCCTGCACGACCAGATCGGCCGCGCTTATGGTCTCCTCTGCCATTCCTATTCCATCAGCTCCAAGGAAGCTTTGAATCTCCTTTCGATCATTAAACTCGGCATAGACCTTTCCGTCTTCCCCGATGCCCACCGCTTTCCAGTGGATGAGCTTTTTATCGAAACCCAGCCCGCCCATCTTCAAAAGGGCGCTCAAGTCGTAAAAATGTCCTCCGAGGAAAGGGACGCCTTGCGCGCCACTATTATTCGGGCCAAACTATCCCAGGTGCCTCAGCCGGACATAGCCCGTCTCAGGCTCGCCACACCCGCCAACACCGAAAACCAATGATGAACAATTTCACTCCACGCGCCCAACAGGTTCTCGCCCTTGCCCGCAAGGAAGCCGACCGCTTCAATCACAATTATGTTGGCACCGAGCATCTGCTTCTGGGTTTGATTAAGCTTGGTCAAGGTGTTGCTGTTAATGTGCTTCAAAAGATGGGGCTCGACCTGGAGACCGTGCGCATGGAGGTCGAAAAACAAGTTGGCTCCGGGCCGGAAACCAAAATGGTGGGCAACATTCCCTATACGCCGCGCGTCAAGAAAGTCCTCGCTCTTGCCGGAAAGGAAGCCAAAAGCCTGCAGCATTCCTATGTTGGCACTGAGCACATTCTTCTGGGCCTGCTCCGTGAGGGCGAGGGCGTCGCCGCCCGCGTTCTTAAAAATCTTGAGGTCGACATCGAGCGCACCCGCAATGAAATTCTCAAGGAACTCGATCCGAATTTCGCTCCCGATGAGGAAAGCGACACGATTCCCACCGAGTCCGGCCCAAGCGGCAAGACCTCCAGCAAAACCCCAGCACTCAAAGCCTATGGCCGCGATCTCACCGAGCAGGCGCGCAAAGGCGAACTCGATCCTGTGATTGGCCGGGCCGATGAGATCGAGCGCATTGTCCAAATCCTCTGCCGCCGCACCAAGAACAATCCCGTTCTCATCGGCGAGGCCGGGGTCGGCAAGACAGCTATCGCCGAAGGTCTCGCCCAGGAGATCATCTCCGGCAACGTTCCCGAGATTCTCCGCGACAAACGCGTCGTCACCCTCGACCTCGCTCTCATGGTCGCCGGCACCAAATACCGTGGCCAATTTGAAGAGCGTATCAAGGCCGTGATGGATGAGATTCGCAAAAACAAAAATGTCATCCTCTTCATCGACGAACTCCACACCCTCGTCGGCGCCGGTTCCGCCGAAGGGGCGATGGATGCCTCGAACATCATCAAGCCCGCTCTCAGCCGTGGCGAAATGCAGTGCATCGGAGCGACAACGCTTAACGAATTCCGCAAATACATCGAAAAGGATTCCGCCCTCGAGCGCCGTTTTCAGCAGGTCAAAGTGGAAGCCCCCTCAGTCGATCAGACGATTCAGATTCTTCATGGCATTCGTCCAAAATACGAGGCGCACCACAAGGCCAAGTTCCTCGACGAGTCGCTCGAAGCCGCTGCCAAACTCTCCGACCGATACCTC
>CAXNGJ010000203.1:0-3548 GCA_964201895.1 Terrimicrobiaceae bacterium | reverse complement strand
TACACGCCACGCGGACAAATCGCAGGAATCGGCCTTGATGGCGGCACGGTGGCCTCGTATGAATACAACCCCGTGGGAGCCACCACCGCCAAAACACTGGAGAATGGAATGACCGCGCTTTACCGCTACGATGCCGCCCAGCGGATCGTGGGGCTGGAGCATCGCCGGGGATTGGATTTGCTGGCGAAAATCGACTACACGCTTGACCGTGTAGGCAATCGGCGCAGCAAGACACAAAACGGTATCAACCCACTTACGGAAAATTACAACTACGACGCGGTGGATCAACTCATCGAAGCCAAATACGGCACCGCCCGCACCGTGGGCTATCAATACGACGCTGTGGGTAACCGCCAATGGGTGAGCGACAACGGCACGACCGCGCATTACACGACCAACTCCGACAACGGCTACACCAGTGTGGACGGGGTTTCGACGACGACCGACCTCAACGGCAACATGGTCAGCGTGCCCGGAGCGGCATACAGCTACGACGCGCAGAACAGGTTGATTTCCGCTACCGTTAATGACGTGACCACCGAGTTCACCTACGACTCGCGCAACCGCGTGGTGCAGCGCACAAGCGGCAACGGCACGCTGAACCTGACCTACTCGGGGTGGAATCTGATCGAGGAAAGAAATGGAGGAGGGGAGCTCGAGCAAGTCTATGTCCATGGGGCGGGAACCGATGAGATTCTCGTGAAGATCACCGCCACCGGCCCAGCCTATTACCACCACGACGGCCTCGGCAGCACCATCGCACTCACAGGCGAAAACGGCGCACTTCTCGAAAGCTACCGCTACGACGCCTTCGGCGCGGCAACCATCCTAAGCCCCTCGACGCTCGACCCTCGTCCCTCGACTGCCTTCGGCAATAGGTTCTTGTTCACCGGCCGCGAATGGCTCTCGCAGGTCGGCCTCTATGACTACCGCAACAGAGTCTACTCCGCGCAAATAGGACGGTTCTTGCAGACCGACCCAATCCGGTTCTCCGCGGGTGATGTGAATATTTATCGCTATTGCGGGAATGATCCGGCGAATAGCGTCGATCCAACGTAAACTGGTAAACTGGGGGTCAGGCAACATTTCCTTTCATTTTCGTGATCGAATAATAGAATCAGTTGCACTCATTCACATATTTTTCATGGACCGTCTGGCCTCCACGACCTACCCGGTGGCAATGTGGCCACGCAAACCTACACGCCACGCGGACAAATCGCAGGAATCGGCCTTGATGGCGGAACGGTCGCATCGTATGAATACAGCCCCGTGGGAACCACTACCGCCAAAAATATCGAACCCCTACTGGTGGGAACCAGTGGGGAAGACTGCCGCAGGCAGCCCGTAGGGCGAGACGAGCGGGAGCGAGCGAGTCAAAATAGGCTAACCTCCGCCACCGTGAACGGGGTGACAACCGAGTTCACCTACGACTCGCGCAACCGCGTGGTGCAGCGCACAAGCGGCAACGGCACGCTGAAACTGACCTACTCGGGATGGAATCTGATCGAGGAAAGAAATGGAGGAGGGGAGCTCGAGCAAGTCTATGTCCATGGGGCAGGACGCCTGGCCTCCACGACCTACCCGGCGGCAATGTGGTCTCGCAATCCTACACGCCACTTTTCTCCGACTCTGTGGAGTCATTGAGTTTGACGCGATGCGTTCCGCGCTTAAAAAAAAGTTTCAGTATCGACAGAGACCCTTCGAGTGTGGAATGGGGTAGGGTATATGGTTGTTGATGCGATTCTATTTGATCTGGATGACACACTGATTGTGGACGAGGCGGTTTCCAAGGAGGCCCTGGCCTCCACGGCTCAACTGGCGGCCAATCTTGCCGGTATCGAGACCTCGGCTTTTCTGGCGGATGCTAAAAAGTATGGCTCCGAGTTCTGGCGTCAGGGTCCGTGCTACGACTATGTGAAATCCATCGGCATCAGTTTTCATGAATGCCTTTGGGGACACTTTGAAGGCGACAAGCCTGAGTTGATCAAGCTGCGCGAGTGGTCGCGGACCTACCGTGTGGCCGTCTTCAGCGCGGTTCTCCGGGCGCAGGATGTCTCGGATGAAGACGCCGCCGAAAAACTCGCGGCTCACTTCAGCGTCCAACGGCGTCAGTTGGCCCGTCTCATGCCTGACGCTGTCGAGACGCTGGTTCGCCTTAAGAAATCCCACAAGATCGCCCTCCTTACAAATGGAGCGCCGGATTTGCAGAGGGAAAAAATCGCGGCATCAGGACTCGGTGGCTACTTCGATGCGATTGCGGTCTCCGGGGAACATGGCATCGGCAAACCGCGTGCTGAAATTTTTCAGATTCTGCTCGGCGAGCTTGGTGTCTCGGCGTCTCGCGCCGTGATGGTGGGCAACAGCCTGGAGCGCGACATCGCCGGAGCGCTCAATGCCCAACTCGCTGCCGCCGTCTGGCTGCAGGTGCCGGGCTCCGAGGAACACGCGGCGGTGAAGCCCCACCACACCATTCGCGGCTTGCATGAAGTTCCCGCTCTCGTGGCGGGAATTTGATCCATCTCACTCCTGCTTGGCGCGGGATGGCAGGTGCTCGGTGCAGTACTCCTTGCCATCCGCTGAGACGCGGAATTCGGTATCCGGATTTGAGACCTCGGTGATTTTGCACACTTCGCAAATGTGGATCGTCTGCTCGCTGTGGAGCGCCTTTTCAAAGCGCTTGCGGCGTTCGCCGGTTCGCAGGGACTCCGCGCGGTTTTTCAAGAACGCCGGAGCGAAAAACAGCAGATAGTTACCCAGGCACATGACGACCATCATTTTCATGTCCAATGGTCCGAAGAGTAGGTATCCGGCTGGAACGATCAGGCTGAACAACGCAACCCACTTCATTTTTACCGGGATGATCATAAACAGCAGGATCTCGAAATTCGGTGCCAGTGTTGCCGCAGCCAGAAACAGTGAGAGGTTCAGAAAAAAGTTGCCGCCGGCGGCTCCGAAAAGAAGCGCCGACACGATGCAGAACGCCATCCCGAGAAAATAATAGGCGTTCAAGCGGAAGGCTCCCCAGCTTTCCTCCAGCATGTCGCCAAGCCACCAGGTGAAAATCAGGTAAAAAAGGATCCAGAAAAAACTCATCGTCTCCGGAATGAAAATCCAAGTGACCGCACGCCAGACTTCGCCGTTACGAAAAGCGATGGGATCGAGTTGGAGGGCTTGGATGTAGTCCGGTTGGAGCGTCAGCAGGATGAAGACCAGCGCGTTCAACGCCACGACATAGCGGATGAGGCCGGGAATCGCAAAGCGGCCGAGTGTTTTTTCGAGACGATCGAGAATTGTCATGTGAGGAAACCAGAATCTTCGTCTGCGAGGGGGCTTGTAAAGTATGGAGAGTTTTTTGTTCGCGGGTGACTGGTGAAAATGCCTTTTCTTCGGGAATGGGACTCGGAATAATTCCCTTTTTACCATGCCAAAGTCCCAACCCAACATGCGCCCGTATTCCTCAGCTGTTTTCGATGGTCTCAACCGGGCTCCCAGCCGTGCCATGCTCTATCCTGTCGGATACAAGGAGAGTGATTTTTCGAAACCCCAGA
>CAXNGJ010000202.1:0-3550 GCA_964201895.1 Terrimicrobiaceae bacterium | reverse complement strand
CCAGCACGCGTCCGGGGAATTCGGCGGAAAGATTTTTCGTGGCTTTGAATGCGCCCCCGAAACTGCCGATGTCCTGCCCGTAGAGAAAAACGCGGGGGTCGGTCGCGAGGGCCTTTTGCTGGGCGAGGCGGATGGCTTCGAGATAGGTGATCATGAGGCGGCGTATTGTTCCCGGTATTCAGGCCTGGAGAGAGCGGCCCAGTCGTCCTCGCTCGGGTCGGGCGAGGGTTCGCGGCGGACGCGGTCGGCCGTGGCATTGATCTCGGACTCGGTCTCGTGCCTCCATGCTGCGACTTCATCAGCAGTGTGCCAGCCTTGGTCGATGATGTGCTTTTCGGCGAGCAGCACACAATCCGAGCCGACGGCCGATTTTTTCAATTTGGGATCGAGATAGGCAAAGTCGTCATGCTCTCCGTGGCCCACGAGGCGCAGCAAGTCGGCAACGACCAGCTGGGGGCCGCCCCCTTCGCGTGCGGCGTGAATGGCATTGCGCAGCGTCTGGAGACAATCCATCAGGCTTGTGCCATCGGCTTTGTGAGCGCCGACTCCATAGCCTGCGGCTTTGTCCAGAAGGTCGGCGCAGGCGTATTGGCGGGAGTTCGGCGTGGAGTAGGCGTATTGGTTGTTCGCAACAACCACGATGAGCGGCAACTTGTCCACAGCAGCGGCATTGAGCCCTTCATGGAATGCGCCGGTGGATGTCCCTCCGTCGCCGATGCAGGTGGCCCCCACGGCACCCTGCTCGCCTTTGAGGCGGCGAGCGAGAAGCGCTCCCGCCACGCTGGGGATCATAGCCCCGAGATGGCTGATCATGGCATAGTAGCCATCACGAGGTCGGCCGCGATGGATGTTGCCATCCCGGCCACGCATGGAGCCAAGCTGAGATCCCAGGTAGGTGCGAAGTGTGTCGAGAACCGTGTCGCCGAATGCGAGGCGGCCAGCTTGATCTCGAATGAGAGGGGCAAAAATATCACCCCGCCGGAGTTGGATGCCTACGGAGACGCTGAGAGCTTCCTGGCCGCGGCCGAGGAATACGCCGCCATTGATCATGCCGGCACGATAAAGGCCCGCGAGTTTTTCCTCCAACACCCGCGAGGTCAGTATGAGGCGGTAGGCTTTGATGAAATCGGACTGGGTAACCGGCGCGATCTTTTTGGACATTGGGTGTATTTTATACGGGTAAGCCGCTACCCGCTGCAAAGCATTCCTTCACTCCCCCCCAGGGTGACCGACCAAAAATTTGGACGATCGTCCAAATTTTTGGTTCGGAGCGGAGGGATTCAGCAGGCATGAGGGAGAGGTGGGCTTACTTCGGGGAGGTGGCGGCGTCGAGGTGAGGGGCATTTTGTATGGTCGCGAGGAGTATGCCCTCGTTTTGGAAGGCCTCGTAGATGGCGAGGCGGAGTTCACTTGGAACTTGGTTCGCAGAGTGGGGGTTTGTTTTGTCGATCCAGTATAGAACGCGGAGGATGAGCGCGTCCTTGGCAAAATCTTGAAACAGGACATCGATCCCACGGCGGGCGAGAACATTGGGATTGGCGGAAACGATGCCGTGAACAAGATCCATGGCTTTTTTAACGGGCGCTCCTTGGGTGATGGCAACGCTGAATTCCTGTCGGGCGTGGCTGTCGGAGAGCGTCCAGTTCACCACCTTGGTTTGGAGGATGACGCTGTTGGGAATGAGGATTTCCACGCCGTCGCCTCGGCGCAGTTGGCAGCAGCGCGTGCCGATTGATGTCACCATGCCGGAGAAGTTTTCGACATCGATGATGTCGCCGATGCGGATCGGACGCTCGAAGAGAAGAATAATCCCGCTGATGAGATTGTTCATGAGCTGCTGGGTTCCGAAGCCGACCGCGATCGCGGCACCGCCGCCTAATAGGGCGAAGATGGTCAGGGGGATTTTCACAACGGCCAGTGCTACCAAGCAGATGACTCCCAGGAGCAAAATGTGGGTGAATTTCTGAACGATGGCGCCGGTATTGGCATCCAATGCAAACCGCATGCTCAGCCGCGAGCGCAGCCAGCGGCTGAAGGCGGAGGATGCGAGTCCGCCACTGACAAGGATTGCCAGGGCGATTAGCAACATGCCGAGAGTGACGGGGCTTGGACGCTGGACGACCTGACCGTTGACGAACACCGAGTCGTTGAGGGTGAAAATCTCGGTGTTCCAGAAATTATGCATCTGGCTGGCGAGGGAGGTGGCGGCCGCATCCATTTTTTCGCCGATGCCTGCGCTCTTTCGACGGGCCGTGATGTCCGCACTGGTCAGCTTGATCAGTTCGAAAAGCCGGGAAAATATGTTTTCCCACTCCGTGAGGTTTGCCTCTTCCTGCTGGAAGGCTTTGTCCAAGATGTCCCCGTTGGCGGGCGTTGACGGGGCGTCTTCCGACCCCTCGGCGGGGGAGGCTTTGCGCCAGCGGTCCTGAAGTTTCGAGCGCAATCCGGTGATGAGCGGTTGCCATGCTTGGACATCCTGCGCCTTCTCGTTCAGCAAGCGGGTGATTTGCTCGATGGATGCGGCGTTTTTTGTATTCCAGAGATCGTAACGCGATTGCCAGACCTGCCCGGTGATCAGGAGGGCGATGCGGTTGTATTCGAGGAGTTCGATTTGGTTCTCGAAACTGGTCGCAAGCCGGGAGGCTGCGTCCTTTTCGCTCAAGGGCTGGTTTTCCGGGGAGGCTTTTTTAAGTTGTCTGCCGACCTTGGTCACGGAATCGGCGATTTTGTTTTCGAGCTTCTGGATATCCGAGAGCTTGGTTTGCAACACCTGCTCCGGAAAGGAAACACGGCCTTCCAAGCTGGCGGCATTCAGTTTCTCCAGTTGAATGCGGGCTTTCTGAAGGTCGACATCCACTTGCCAGTTTTGCTTGCTCGAACGCAAAGTATGTTCCGCGAGGATGGCTTGCACCCGTGTCTCCTGGAGTTGCAAAAGCCAGGCGTCGCGGGGTGACTCTGCCGGACCAGCGGCTTGAAGCGACTCGAGTCTTTGCTGCTGATCCTTGAGCGTCGCAAAGGCGGTGGACTCCTGCGTTGCGCGGGAGGAGCCGATTTTGTTCAGGGCCTCGAGCCAATCCTCCGCCTGCCAGCCTTTGAGCCGCGCTTTGTCGTAAAGTTCGAGTCCGGTCTCAGGAGTGACTTCCGGGGGTTGGAAATGCGCGATGGCCTCGCGAATTTTGGTGGTTTTTTTTTGGAGGGTATTCGCCGCGCGGCCCCAGTCTTCGGCGAGGGTCTCGGATTCGACAAGCTGGGTCAGGAGGTGCAGGTATTCGCGGTATTCCTCGGGCGTGGCGGGTTTGCGTTTCTGGAACTCTTCCAGCCCGCCCTGCCGGACCTCGTCGAGAAGTTGGTGATAGTCCTGTTCAACGGCTGGGGCTGGAGTGGGTGTCGGTTCTTGGGATGAGGCTTGAAAGAGAAATCCAAAGAAAATGCCGAGTGCTGCTTTGAAAAAAATGTTCATTATGGCGGTGATTCCTGTTGCCATGCCAAGAATCGGCGTTAGGATACACACCCTTTTCCAAAATGAAGCCAGAAATTCATCCAGACTACC
>CAXNGJ010000201.1:0-3565 GCA_964201895.1 Terrimicrobiaceae bacterium | reverse complement strand
CACGGCGGATGGTGCCTGGTAACTGGTCTCTCCCGAAACTGCGCTCCGGTAGCGGCCCACGCCTTCAAGGATGGCGCGGGCGAAGGCATCGCGGTAGGCGGGGGATGCGATGAGTTTGCCATCCACCGGATGGTTCATGAATCCGCCTTCGAGAAGCACGCCGGGAATACGGATGTCCCGGATCACGACGAAGCGTGCGCGCTTGATGCCCCGGTCGGTGAGGCGCATGTGGCGGAGCATGGAGGAATGAAGGGCCGTGGCGAGGGCGATGTTCTCGGCATCCTGTCCATGGCCGGGGTGAAATTTCAGGTCGCTGTAGCTGAAATTTTCCTCATCCATCGAGGGCACCCCGCGCGGGGCGAGTGCGAAGGTCTCGATTCCCGAGGCACCACCACCACCGCTTTTGTTGAAGTGGACGCTGACGAAGACGGCATTCGCAAACCGGTTGGCAAAGGCGGTGCGGTCTTCGAGCGGTATGAAGACATCGCTCGAGCGGGTCAGGCGCACGCTGTATCCATTCTGCTCGAGTAGGCGCTTGGCGCGGAGCACGACATCAAGGGCGGCCTCTTTTTCAATGCCGCGCTGGCCTTTTGCCCCGCTGTCGTGTCCCCCGTGACCGGCATCCAGGATCACGGTTCGGACGGCATGAGCGTTTTTAATGAGTCCGGGTCGCATGACGGGTTCGATGATTTTTGTGACATCCATGGCCGAAATGAGAATGCGCCCTCCCTTCTGCTCTACAGGGAAGCAGAGGATGTATTTGACATTGTTGATGTAGATTTCGCGAGTCCCGGCGCGGCCGCGAATGGTTTTCGAGGCTCCGCTTATGGTGAAGGCGGGGCCGTTGACTAAGGGGTCCCGCAGGCGGTAGAACTTGGAAACATCCTCGATCGGTACATGGCGGCGTCCCTCGTGCATGATCACCTCCCAAGCGCGGGCGGGAATCTGCATGGCGAGAAGCAAAAGGAGAAGGCCGAGAATTCTTTTCACGAGGCTTGGTGGAGCATGCGTGCTCGGTGCGCGCGGCGTTGATCAGGTTCCTGCGCGCGGGCGCATGTGAGGAAATAGGATGACATCGCGAATGCTTTCGACGCCGGTCAGCATCATGACCAGGCGGTCGATGCCGATGCCAATGCCGCCGGCGGGAGGCATGCCGTATTCGAGTGTGGTGAGAAAATCCTCGTCGAGCTTCTGGGTTTCGCCACCGCTCTGGTGCTCGAGGCGCTCGCGCTGTATGTCGGGGTCGTTGAGTTCGGAGTAGCCGGGCGAAATTTCTTGGCCGTTGATGACGAGTTCGTAAACATCGACGACGGATGGATTCGTTGCGTTTTGTTTGGCGAGGGGGACGAGTTCCTTTGGGCAGCGGGTCACGAACAGGGGGCTCATGGTTTTCTCTTCCACCAGTTTTTCAAAAACATGTTGTGTGACCTCGAAGTCCTCTTGGCAGTGGGTGACATCGATATGGTTTTCGATGCACCAGGCCCGGCGCTGCTCGGGCGTTCTCTCATACCAGTCTGACACGATGCCTTTGATGAGGTCCGCGTAGTCGGTGCGGCGCCAAGGGCGGGTGAGATCAATCGTCCGGAGGACATTGCCCTCAGCGTCTTTGTGCTCGATCTGGAGAGTGCCGCATACCGTCTGGGCGACATGGCAGACCATTTCCTCGACGAGTTCGGCCATTTTTTCGAAGTCGGCGCAGGCCCAGTAGGCTTCGAGCATGGTGAACTCGGGATTGTGGCGGCGGGATATGCCTTCGTTGCGGAAGTTGCGGTTGAGTTCGAAAATCTTGGAAAAGCCGCCCACCAGGAGTCTCTTGAGGTAGAGTTCCGGCGCGATGCGGAGATAGAGGTCCACGCCGAGTGCGTTGTGGTGCGTCTTGAAGGGGGCTGCTGCCGCCCCTCCAGGAACCGCTTGCATCATGGGTGTTTCGACTTCAATGAAGCCACGGTCCTCCAGGAAGTGCCGGATTTCGCGGACGATGGCGATGCGTTTCTGGAAGACTTCCATCGACTCCGGATTGGAGATGAGGTCGAGGTAGCGCTGGCGGTATTTGATTTCTGTGTCCTGAACCCCGTGCCACTTGTCAGGGAGGGGGCGCAGGGATTTGGAAAGAACAGTGAAGCTGGTCGCCTTGATGCTCGGTTCGCCGGTTTTGGTGACGAAAGTATCGCCTTCGACGCCGATGAAGTCGCCGATGTCGAGATGGTCGAAAATGGCCATCGTCTCTGCGCCGACTTCCTTGGCGTTCAGATAAACCTGCATGCGTCCTGAGCTGTCCGAGAGATCAATAAAATGGCTCTTGCCCATGTTGCGATGGGCCGTGATGCGTCCGGCGGTGCGAACTTTTTGCCCCTCGGCAAACGCAAAGCGGATTTGTCCGGGAGTGCCGCTCGTCTCATAGGCTTGGCCGAACGGGTCGATGCCAGCGGCTCGGAGGGCCTCCAATTTTTGTCTTCGGACAGCAAGGAGTTCGTTTTGGGAATGTTCTTCCATGGCAGTAAAGTGCTGAGGGCTTGTCCTGTGGACTTAAGCCGCTGTTTGAAAAATCAAGTAGAGCGCAACCGCTGCGGCCAGGATGCCGATGAGTGCAGCTGAGGTAACGGCGAGAGGGCTCAGATCCTTGCCGTTTCTGCTGCGAGGGATGGGCGAGGAGCTTGTGAAATTTACTGGCCTGACGCTTTGGATTGCTGACTTTTGTTCCTCGATGGCTGCAGCTTCCGACGTCGTCGCCGAGTCGGCGTTTTCCGAGAGGAACAGGCAGGCGACTGACCCAAAACGCACTTCGTCTCCGTGATTCAGAACGGCACTTTCGATCTTCGAGCCGTTGACAAATGTTCCGTTTGTCGACTTGAGGTCGCGAACATAGAAATTGGCATTCTCAAAAATAATCTCCGCGTGCCGACTGCTCAGTGAATCGTCCGGAATGTGCAATTGGTTTTCAGAGATGCGACCGACGTATGTTTTTTCCTCCGGTAAGTCGTGTGTGATCTCGGAACCGTCGGGGAAGTAAATCTGGAGTTTGGCCATGGCGTAATTATTAGGCGGTGGCTTTTGATGCGGCAACTTCTTTGGCGAACTCGGCGAAAAAATAGTCAGCGTCATGCGGGCCGGGGCAGGCTTCGGGGTGGTATTGCACGCTGAATGCGCAGTGTTTCAAGTGGCGCAGGCCGGCGACAGTGCCGTCATTCAGGTTCACATGGGTTACTTCGACATCGGATGGCAGGGACGCTGGATCGACGGCATAGCCGTGATTCTGGGAAGTGATGGCGATTTTTCCCGTGCGGAGGTCCTTGACCGGTTGATTGCCTCCACGGTGTCCGAACTTGAGCTTGAAGGTGCTGCCTCCGAGAGCGAGAGCGAGAATTTGGTGGCCGAGGCAGATGCCGAAGAGGGGTTTCTTGCCGATCAGACCACGAACCGTCTCACGGGCGTAGTCAAGGGCCTCGGGGTCACCCGGGCCATTTGAAAGAAACACCCCATCCGTTCCAAGAGCCAGGATCTCCTCGGCGGTTGCTGTCGCAGGAATCACGGTGACATCGAAGCCATTTTGCCGCAGCGAGCGGAG
>CAXNGJ010000200.1:0-3593 GCA_964201895.1 Terrimicrobiaceae bacterium | reverse complement strand
TCGTTTCCAAGCTCGAAGCCCCTCGCGCCATTTGGCTTATGGTGCCAGCGGCTGCGGTGGACTCCACCATCGACGACCTCCTTCCTCTTCTTGAAAAAGGCGACACCATCATCGACGGCGGCAATTCCTACTACATCGACGATATCCGTCGGGCCAAGCACATCGCGCCCAAGGGAATTCATTATGTGGATGTTGGAACCAGCGGCGGCGTATGGGGTCTCGAGCGCGGATATTGCATGATGATCGGCGGCGAGAACGAAATCGTCCAACACCTTGACCCGATCTTCCGCACACTGGCTCCTGGCATCGGCGACATCCCCCGCACCGTGGGACGCCCCGATAACCAAGGCACCGCCGAACTCGGCTACCTCCACTGCGGAGGCAACGGCGCTGGTCACTTCGTTAAAATGGTCCACAACGGCATCGAATACGGCATCATGGCCGCCTACGCCGAAGGCATGAATGTCCTCAAAAATGCCAATATCGGCACCAAAACGCAAACGATTGACGCCGAAACCACCCCGCTCCGCGACCCTGAGCAATACCAATACGACTTCAATCTCACCGACATCTCCGAAGTCTGGCGCCGTGGCAGCGTCGTAGCCAGCTGGCTCCTCGACCTCACCGCAAACTCCCTCGTCAAAGACCCCGCCCTCACCGACTTCGCCGGCCGCGTCAGTGACTCCGGCGAGGGACGCTGGACCATCAAAGCCGCCATCGACGAAGGCGTCCCCGTCCCAGTCCTCACCACCGCCCTCTACGAACGCTTCAGCTCCCGTGGCGATGCCGACTTCCAAGACAAGCTCCTATCCGCCATGAGATTCCAATTCGGCGGACACGTCGAAAAGAAGGATTGACCACAGAGGACACAGAGAGCACAGAGGAGGGGTAGGAGGAGTGATTTTAATGTGTAAAAACACAGTTTTATTTATTGAATTTGAATAAAAAGGATAATCTCGATAGTAATGAATTCACAGATGCGGACAAGTAAAAGTTGAAATCGAGATTTTCTCGCTGACATTTGAATCAATAACCAAATCTACACTTATGAAATCCGAACTTCTCGATCGCATCACCATCGAACCAGGCAAGTGTGGCGGTCGTCCGTGCATCCGAGGCATGAGAATTCGCGTAAAGGATATTTTGGAAATGTTGGCAGCCCGTGTTCCCGAGTCCGAAATCCTGAAAGATTTTCCCTATCTTGAACCACAAGACATCGACGCCTGCCTGCAATATGCTGCTGCCCAGAACGACCATTCGATTCTCGGACCAACATCAGTCGCTGCTTAAGAAATACCTCGTGTGCGCTGGATTATCGATGCACAACTCCCACCGGCTCTTGCTGAATTCCTTCCCCCTCCGTGCGCTCCGTGTCCTCCGTGGTTAATTTCCACCACAATCCCGCTCCTAAAAAAACCGAAAACCTCCTGCTCTACCCGACGCACAAACTACAAATACTGAAAACTGAACTCTGCAAACTGAAAACTCAATCAGCCTTTCGTCAACGACCCCCAAACCACAACGATCTTAAAACTTAAAACTTAATCCTTAAAACTCTTTTATGCTCACCTCACACCCCGCCTGGGAAACCCTCTCCATCCAATCCGAATCCCTTCCTCACCTCCGCGAGCTTTTCGCCTCCGATCCGGCCCGCGCTGAGAAGTTCCAACTTGAAGCCGCTGGGCTTTTCTTGGATTATTCCAAAAACCTGATCACCAGCGAGACGGTCGCTTGCCTGATCGATCTCGCTAACGCCGCCGGTCTGCGCGGCAAGATCGATGCCATGTTCCGTGGTGACAAGATCAACATCACCGAGAACCGCGCCGTGCTCCACACCGCCCTCCGCGCTCCACGCACGGCATCGATCAAAGTCGATGGCGTCGATGTCGTTCCAGAGGTGCATGCCGTTCTCGACCGCATGTCCGAGTTTTCCAACCGCGTCCGCTCCGGCGAGTGGAAGGGCCACACCGGCAAGCGCATCAAAAACATCGTCAATATCGGCATCGGCGGCTCGGACCTCGGTCCCGTGATGGCTTACGAGGCTCTGCGCCACTACGCCGCTCGCTCGCTCACTTTCCGTTTCGTCTCCAATGTGGACGGCACCGACTTCGCCGAGGCCACCCACGACCTCGACCCCGCCGAGACGCTCTTTATCATTTCCTCTAAGACATTTACCACGCTGGAGACCATGACCAATGCCGCCTCGGCCCGCGACTGGTCGCTCGCCGGTCTGGGGGGTGACAAAGCCGCCGTCGCCAAGCACTTCGTCGCCGTTTCCACAAATGCCGAGAAGGTCTCCGAGTTTGGCATCGACACCGCCAACATGTTCGGCTTCTGGGATTGGGTAGGGGGCCGCTATTCGATGGATTCCGCCATCGGCCTCTCCAACATGATCGCCCTCGGCCCGGACAACTTCCGCGAAATGCTCGCCGGATTCCATGCGATGGACGAGCACTTCCGCACCGCGCCCTTTGAGCAAAACATCCCCGTCCTCCACGGCCTCTTGGCCCTGTGGTATAACGACTTCTACGGCGCGCAAACCGTCGCCGTCCTGCCCTACGATCAATACCTGAAACGCTTCCCCGCCTACCTCCAGCAGCTCACCATGGAGAGCAACGGCAAGCATGTGAAACTCGATGGCACCCATGTGGATGCCGACACGGGTCCAATCTACTGGGGCGAACCCGGCACCAACGGCCAGCACAGCTTCTACCAGCTCATCCACCAAGGCACCCGCCTCATCCCCTGCGACTTCATCGCCTTCGCCAAGTCCCTCAACCCGCTCGGTCGTCACCACGACCTCCTCATGTCGAATGTCTTCGCGCAAACCGAGGCCCTCGCGTTCGGAAAAACCCTCGACCAAGTCGAAGCCGAAGGCACCCCCGCCGCGCTCGCCCCGCACCGCGTCTTCGACGGCAACCGCCCGTCCAATGTCATCCTCGCCGAAAAACTTACGCCTGCTATCCTCGGCAGCCTCGTCTCCCTCTACGAAATGAGCGTCTTCACCCAAGGCGTCCTCTGGGACATCAACTCCTTCGACCAATGGGGCGTCGAACTCGGCAAAGTCCTCGCCCAACGCATCATCCCCGAACTTGAAGCCACCGGAGAACCCGAGCTGAAACACGACAGCAGCACGAATTCGTTGATCCGCAGATATCGGAAGATGAAGGCTTAAAACGCAGCTGATTATCCGCTTTTTTGTAGCCTTAACCGATAATCAAGATTTTTCTCTGCTCAAACAATGTTGGGCAAAAATAAATTGTCCACTCTACTTTGCCGGTGTAGAAACAAAGAATGATTGCGCAATCAGAAATTCGCCAAATGCCGTTTCCAGAAAAGTTGGCCCTCCTTGAAGCCCTTTGGATCGAGCTTTCCTCGGAACCCGACCAGATCGATATTCCACAGTGGCACAAAGATATTCTGGACGAACGTATGCGAGAAGCCGAAAGCGGTAGCGTTGAAATAATCGATTGGGAAGTGGCCAAGCAACAAATCAAAGAAATGATCGGATGAAATTACGAATCGAGGTCGCGGCCCGAAACGACCTGATTGAAGGATACTACTTTTACGAGGATAGTGACGAACAAGTTGGA
>CAXNGJ010000199.1:0-3653 GCA_964201895.1 Terrimicrobiaceae bacterium | reverse complement strand
CCGACCTTACGGCAGTCGATTACATCACTTCCAAGACGACCCTCAAAGAAGCTCTCTTTTCTAAAAACCGCCTCGAAGAAGTGCGGCTAGCCAAGGAACTCGCGGACAAATTTCGCCAACAATATCAAGAGGCCACCAAGTTGGCGGAGGAGGGAAAATGAGCCGACAATTCTCCAGACTCGTCTTCCTCGTCACCTCCGTTTTCTTCGCGCTGTTCTTTATCTGGCCGATCAGCGAGACGCTTTGCGGGGCCTTTACCGGATCGGATGGGAAATTCACGATCGACTACATCGCGGAGGTTTTCCGGAATCCGCTCTATGTCGAGGGACTCTGGAACTCGCTCCAGATGGGGGTCTGGAGCACATTGCTCGCCGCTCTCATAGCCATCCCGTTGGCTTGGATGAGTGATCGTTTCCTTTTTCCCGGAAAATCCCTCCTCGGTGCACTGGTGCTTGTGCCGATGATCATGCCTCCGTTTGTCGGAGCGATTGGCATCAAACAAATCCTGGGCCAGCAAGGCGCTCTGAATGCGCTTCTGGTGGACATTGGACTGCTCGATCCCGCGCACCCCGTCGATTGGCTCGGCGAGGGGAGAATCTGGGGTGTCATTGTTCTCAACGCCCTCCACCTGTATCCGATCCTCTATCTCAATGTCCTCGCCGCCCTTGCGAATGTGGACCCTGCGATGGAGGAAGCGGCCGAGAATCTCGGATGCACCGGGTTCCGCAAATTCCGCCGCATCACCCTTCCGCTTATCATGCCGGGTATCTTCGCCGGTGGGACCATTGTTTTTATCTGGTCATTCACCGAACTCGGCGTGCCGCTCATGTTCGACTTCACCCGCGTCACCTCGGTGCAGATTTTTTATGGCATCAAGGATATCGGGGGAAATCCCTTCCCCTTCGCGCTGGTCGTCGTCCTGCTCTGCGCCACGGTTCTGCTGTATGCCGGCAGCAAGTTGCTCTTCGGGCGCGATTCGCATGCCATGATGGCCAAGGCCACGAGCCAAGGCGGTCCGCGCCAATCCGGATTGGCCATGGGGCTTGTCTGCTCGGGGGTCTTCGGCTTGGTGACCTTCCTCGCAGTTCTGCCGCATATTGGTGTCATTCTCGTGGCATTTTCCACGGATTGGTATCAAACGATTCTGCCCAGCGGGTGGACGCTTTCGCATTTTGATGCGGCATTGGGGCACAACCTCACGCTGCCTTCGATCGAGAACAGCCTGAAATATGCAGGTCTGGCGACCATTGTCGACCTGATCCTCGGAGTAGCGATCGCCTATGTTGTGGTGCGGACCCGTCTCGCGGGGCGGCAAATTCTCGATGCCATGGCCATGCTTCCCCTGGCTGTGCCGGGCTTGGTTTTGGCATTCGGGTATCTGGCGATGACACAGGAGGGGAAGCCCTTTGCTTTTCTGAATCCCACTATCGACCCACTGATCATTCTGGTTATCGCCTACTCGGTGAGGCGTCTGCCTTATGTGGTTCGTTCGGCGGCGGCAGGATTTCAGCAGACCAGTGTCACCCTCGAAGAGGCCGCTCAGAATCTCGGATGTCCACCGCTGCGGACGCTTCGCAGGATCACGATTCCCCTTATCGCGGCGAATCTGCTTGCAGGCGGATTGCTGGCCTTTTCCTTCGCCATGCTGGAGGTCAGCGACTCGCTCATCCTCGCGCAAAAGCAGCAAGACTTTCCGATCACCAAGGCCATTTACGAACTCTATCAACTACTCGGCGAGGGGCGCTTCGTAGCAAGCGCGCTCGGGGTCTGGGCTATGGCTTTTCTGGCTGTCACAATCATCGGAACCAGCCTCATTCTCGGAAAAAAACTCGGCGCGATCTTCCGCGCATAATCCCTCTACGCCTTGGCTCGTCGAAGCGTGTGGAGGGTTATCTCGGGCGGGCAATTCCAACGCGCCGCAACCCCGCATGCGCCCGTGCCACGGGAGGTGTAGCCTTGCAACGATCCATATCGCCAAGCTCCCGCGATGAAGCGGCGGGGAGCCCTGCATGGAACGACCACATGGCGACCACCGGGCAGGCAAATTTGACCCCCGTGCGTGTGGCCGCTCAGTTGCAGCGCAAAACCGTGGGCAGCGGTTTCGGCATAGGTCTCCGGACTGTGTGCGAGGAGAATCACAAACGCATCCGCCGGAGCTTTTTTTCGTGTCCCGGCGAGATCGTGTGTTTGAAAATAATGAGGGTCGTCGACTCCGGCGATCCATAAGGAGTCACCGTCGCGCCGGATTTCTGCCGTTTCGTTCAGGAGGATCGGGAGCCCGTCTCGCTCGAGGTCCAACACCATTTCCAAGGGATCGTGATTCCCAAGGATGCCCCAGCAATCGGGGGCCAATGCCTTCCGGAGCTCTGCCATGGCCTGCGTAGCGGCACGATGGTCGCCTTCCATGCCATTCCTGTAGTCGCCCGTGAGCACCGCCGCGTCGTGGGGGGTTCGATGGACCAAATCAATCACGACAGGCATGAGGGCGGGTTCTAGGTCGCAGTGCAGGTCGGTGAGATGCAGGAGACGAAATCCCTCGAAGGACGGCGGGAGATTCGGGAAAAACCATTCTTTTTCCTCGAGGCGAACATCCAAAAAATCCGCTCGCATCCGCTTTTTGAGGCCCGTGAGGTACAAAATGCGGGAGAGCCAGAGATCGAAAGGCAGGAGGCGTTCGATGCGGAAAACACCTCGTCCCTGATGCAGGAACTTCGTGAGCTTGTCGTGTTGGCGCTTTAGCCTCTTCGCGTGAAGCGCGTCGCCTAAGCGGTGCTTGAGTGCGGACACTCCCTGGGCGGAATGGATCAAGGCTTCTCGACCGCTGGCGGCGTAGCGTAGCGCAGGGGCTTGAAGAGAACGGTCTCACCTTCCTTCGTCCAGTAGGTCTCTGCCACGCGCTTCCAGTCCTTCGCGCTGTCTTCTGCATAGAGGGTTCCCTCTTTGAGGCGTGAACGGATTTCCTTGCGGAGTTCGAGTCCAGTGGCGCTCTCAGGCGAGTCGAGTTGGAGCGGTCGCAGGCGCACGGTGACCTGATCAATCATCTGCGCGTGCAGGAAAACATGTGCCCCCTCGGGCAGGTTTGCGGAATTTTTTAAACTGCGCAGCGTGAAGAAGAGCGAATTCCCGACCCGTGAGGACCAGGCCTCGAAATCATATTCGCGCCTGCCGTTTCCGCCCTTGGGAGCGAGCGAGACATGCACACTGTAGCGGTCGCCTGAAAGTGGTGCCACGACTGCGGTGGATGTGCCGCTTTTATCCTTCATCTCCCACTCTCCAAGAAGCCAGGTGTTCAAGTCCTCCGACGGCGTAGTTGTTAGCGGATTCTCAAAGCGGCATCCCACCAGCAAAAGCGGCAGGAGAATCAGGGCGAGTCGTGCAAAAATCCTCATCCCAGCGCTATATCCGAGTTCCGTCGGGAATGACACTGTTTTTCGGGACGACTACAATGCCGTCCCGAATGTAATACCCGTCGCCGTCAAAGTTTTCTGATTCCGATTTGGAAGTGATCACCACGCCGATGCCGATACGCGCGTTCTTGTCAATGATGGCTCCCTCGATCGAGCAGTTCGCTCCCAGGCCGATCGGAGGCACACCGGCTGGGCGCTCGTCCTTGGGCGACTCGTAGAGGTCTGCTCCCATCATGACCGTGTTTT